>NZ_CAJYVU010000153.1 GCF_913778135.1 uncultured Sphingomonas sp.
CGGCGAGCCGGACGAGATCGCAGGCGTCGTGGTGATGCTGGCGAGCGAAGCCGGCAGTTATGTCAACGGGCAGACCATTGCCGCCGATGGCGGCATGAGCATTCGATATGAGTGAGCCCATGATCGACCTTCCGCCCGGCATCCTTCCCTAGGATCCCCTCGCCCAGGAGGTCATGGACGATCCATTCGCCGAGTACCGGCGACGGCAAAGCGGATGCCCGATCGGACATAGCGAAACGCTGGGAATGCCGTTCTGGGCCTTGTTTGGTTACGATGAAGTACGCTCGGCGATGCTCGATCCCTAGGCTTTCTCCAGCCGCTACGGACCGACACCCGTCTTCCAGAAATCGATCGGGTTTTTTGCCGACGGCAAGGATCACACGGATTTTTGCGCCATCTTCCGCAGGCCGTTGAGCCCGGAAGGCATCGCCGCGTTGCAGCCGCGTGTCGCAGAGTTGGCCCGGCGCTTGCTCGACGACATGATCGCCAAAAGTCTCATCGTCGACCTGCACGACGATTTCGCGCTGCCGCTACCCGTCCACGTTATCTCGTGGCTGCTCGGTATCCAAGGGGACGATTTCATCACGCTGAAGCATTGGTCCGACGAGCTGATGGACAATGCGTTCGGCAAGAGCAACGAGCGCTTCCTGGAGGTGTATGCCGGCATCTGCGCGTTCTTCGACCAGCATCTGGATGCCCGATGCGCCATGCTGACGGCGGCCGGGGTCGAAGAGGCGCGTCCCGAGCATGTCGGTACGGTGCTGCCGGACGACTGGATCTCGGATGCGGTCTGCGCCGATTATCTCGGCCGCAAACTCAACCGCGACGAGCAGCGCATGGCGCTGATGGGGCTGCTCGTCGGCGGAAATGAGACGACCACGTCGCTCATCACCAACCTCATGTGGCGGCTGCTCGAGGAGCCTTCGCGCTGGGAACAAGTCAGGAGCGATCCCGATCAGTTCATACCCGTCGCCATCGAGGAAAGCCTCCGCTTTGATTCGCCAGCGCAGGCGATGTTCCGAACGACCCTGTGCCCCGTCGAGGTCGCCGGCGTCGAGATCGGCCCGAAGCAGAAGCTGATGCTCAATTTCGCCGCCGCCAATCGCGATCCCGCCGCGTTCGACGATCCCGACAGCTTCCGTCTCGATCGCGACGCCCGCGATCTATCACGTCGGCATCTCGCCTTTGGCGGTGGACCTCATGGCTGCCCGGGCGCGCCGTTGTCGCGCATGGAGGTTGCTGTCGTGATGCGGCTGTTCGTCGAGCATCTGCCCGCCGCGACGCTTGCCGGCCCTTCCGAACGCAGCGTCGGCTACAATATGCGGGGTCGCTCCCAAACTGCCGATCAATCTCGGCTGCTAAATGTAGTCGCGCAAGAACGCGCGGACGTCGTCGCTGAACAGGACGGGCTCCTCCAGTGCGGCAAAATGCCCGCCGCTCGGCATCTCGGTCCAAGACTGGATGTTGTAGACGCATTCGGCATTGGGGCGCGTGGGCATCGGATAGAATTCACCCGGGAACAGGGCGGCGCCCGTCGGTACCGTGATACGCCCTTCAAACGGCCGCTCCCGCATGATCGAGCGATAGGCCCAGAATGACGACGGCATGGCGTCGTTGACGAGATAGCTCATCAGGTTGGTCAGCAGCACGTCCTTGCTGAAGCGACTCTCGATATCCCCGCTCGTGTCGCCCCAGCCGTGAAACTTCTCGATGACCCAGGCGGCGGTCCCGACGGGGTTGTCGAACAGCGCGAGGCCGATCGTCTGCGGCTTCGTCGCTTGCTCGCTCATATACGCGCCTTCGGTCGCCTGCACACGCTGGTACGCGGCCCAATATGTCTGGTTCGCGTCAGCGTCCGCCGGATCCGTTCGCGGTCCAACGAGGAAATTGAGGTGGATCGCGGCGACGACATCGCTGTGCTCGCCGCCGAGGTGGGCCGTCACCACCGATCCCCAGTCACCACCCTGGGCGGCAAAGCGCGGATAGCCCAGTTCCTCGGTCATCAAACGCCGCCACAGCATGGCGACGCCCTTGGGCCCAATCGGCTTTGGCGAACGCCCGGACCAACCGAAACCGGGCAAGGACGGAATGACGAGATCGAACCCATCCTCCGCCCTGCCGCCGAAGCGTTCGGGAAAGGCCAGTTGCTCGATCACCCCCTGAAACTCGACGATCGAGCCGGGCCAGCCGTGGGTCAGGATCAGCGGGCGTCCACCGCCCGAACCACGTATGTGCTGGAAATGGATGTCGAGGCCGTCGATCTCGGCCTTGAAATGAGGCCAGCGGTTCAGCGCGCGTTCCTGTGCACGCCAGTCATAATGCTCGCGCCAATAGGCGACCAGTTCTGCGAGATACGCCGCATCGGTGCCGTAGGACCAACTGCCGTCGTCGTCCGTGGGTGCGTAGCCAATCCGCGAGTCTGCGACCTGTCGCGAGATGCGATCGAGCACGGCATCGGGCACGGTGATCTCGAACGGACGAACGGTCATCGCGGGCTCTCCTTCGCGCGCACGATGGCAGGCGGCGGCGGGACGGCAAGCACCGTCTACGCGATATCGCAGGGCGGATACTCGCGCATACCGGCCCGTTCGATAGATATTGCCGCATGACCGACACGACACGTCCGCTCGCCGACCTTCGCGGTCGCACCCTCCTCATCACCGGCGCCTCTTCGGGCCTTGGCGCCCACTTCGCCCGCGCCGCCGTCGCGGCGGGCGCCGCCGTGGCGCTCGCGGCGCGACGCGCCGATCGCCTGGCCGACTTGGTTGCCGACCTGACCCGCGACGGCGGCCGCGCCGCAGCGATTACCATGGACGTCGCCGACGAGGCGTCGGTCGCTGCTGGCTATGACGCGGCCGAAGCGGCGTTGGGGCCTGTCGATTCGGTCCTCGCCAATGCGGGCCTCAACGTGCCCAGCAGCGCCATCGACCTGACCGCCGACGATTTCGACCGGATCATGTCGGTCAACCTGCGCGGTGTTTTCCTGACGGCGCGAGAAGGTGCGCGGCGGATGATCGCCGGCGGATCGAAGGAAAAAGGCAATGGGCGCATCGTGCTGGTCGGATCGGTCGGCTCGCACCGCGTGCTGCCCGGCCTCACCGCCTATTCGACGTCGAAGGCGGGCGTGCTGATGATGGGCAAGAGCCTGGCGCGCGAATGGGCGACGCGCGGGATCAACGTCAACACGATCTTGCCCGGCTGGATCAAGACCGAGCTCAATACCGAATGGCTCGAAAGCACCAGCGGGGAGAAGCTGATCGGCAGCTTCCCGCGCCGCCGCGTGATGGAGCCCGCCGACCTCGACGGGATCACGCTTTACCTGTTGTCTGACGCCTCGCGCGCGATCACGGGCGGTGGGTTCGAGCTCGACGACGGCCAGTCGCTCTAGGCAAACTCACGCGGCGGCTTCCCAATAGGGTGCCGCCGCAACGAACCCGCCGAGCCCCGCCAACGTGCGCGTGGCCGAAGCCCCGTCGAGCAGCAGGCCGATCGCGGTCAGCCGCAGGAACCAGTGGCCGACGGCATGCTCCTCGGTCACACCAATGCCGCCGTGCAACTGCACCGCCTGTTGCGCCACAAAGCGGCCTGTCTTGGCGGCGACGATCGAAACCGCCGCCATGATCCGCTCCCGTTCGTCGTCGTCGGGCTCTTCCAGCGAGCAAGCCGCAAGGATCGCCGCGGATCGCAACTGCTCGATCTCGACCAGCATCTCGGCCGCACGATGCTGCAGCGCCTGATTGCTGGCGAGCGGCTTGCCGAACTGGACCCGCGTCTTGAGATAATCCGACGTCGCCTCGAACACGCCTTCGGCGGCCCCGAGCGCCTCGGCCGCCAGAAAGGCCACGCGCCGAGCCCGCAATTGAAGACGCAGACGAGCCGCCTTGTCTCCTGCCGCAATCTGCTCGCCCCGGACGCCGTCCAGCCGCACCTCTGCGGCCGTACCGCCGCCGTGCAGCGGTCGGGCCGCCCGGGACAGGCCGGCGGCGCCGGCATCAACCAGATAGAAAGCGTGGCCGGTATCGACGATGAACGCCTCCGCCGTCCCGCATCCGAAAAAGCCGTGCGCCTTTCCCGTCAGGATGCCGTCGTCGTCCAATACCGCGCCCGCGACCAGCGCATAGCGCCGACTGCCGTCCAGCAACTCCCCCAGGGCGCGCTCTCGAAGCGGTGCCGGCGCGGTCGACAGGGCTGTGCCGCACAGGATCGCCGTGTCGAGATACGGCACCGCCAGCAGATGGCGTCCGATCGCTTCGCCAAGGATCATCAATTCGGCACCGCCGCCGCCGAGGCCACCCGCGGACTCCGACACCATGACCCCGGTCAGGCCCAGTTCGGCCATCGCCCGCCAAGCATCCTCGCTCCAGCCGGCGGCGGTACGTGTCGCCGCCCGATGCGGGTCGAGGCCGCCCGCGTCCTCGGCGAAGCGGTCGACCATTTCCTTGAGCAAGCGCTGATCGTCATTGAGTTCGAAATCCATCGATCAGAGCCCCAGCACGTTCTTGGCAAGGATGGTCTTCTGCACTTCGCTCGCCCCGCCGTAGATCGATGCAGCGCGCAGAATCGAATAATTTGGAAGCGCGGTACCCAGCCTATCCTCCATCGCCTCGGGGCCACGAGGATCGGCATGGAGCGCCGCCGGGCCGATCGCCTGTACCAATAATTCGGACGCCGCCTGTCGCAGTTCGACGCCTTTCAGTTTCAGCACCGACGATCGCGGATCGGCGCCGTCCGACCGGCGCTGGGCATCCAGGATGCGAAGCTGCGTCACCTCGAGCATGCGCAATTCGGCCTCGATCGCGGCCGCCTTGGCCAACAGACCGGCATCCCCCGCCGCCTGCGTCTTGATCCGGCGCAGGATATGCTTGGTCATGCCGATCCGGGCGATATTGGTCCGCTCGCTTGAGAGCAGCGCCTTCGTGACGGCCCACCCCTCGTTTTCCGCCCCGACGAGGCAGTCGGCGGGGACGCGCACCTCGTCAAGAAAGACCTCGTTTACCTCATGCCGGCCATCGATCGTGATGATCGGCCGGATCGTCACGCCGGGCAGGCGCAGGTCAATCAGCAGGAACGACAGACCCGCCTGCTTCTTCGCCGCGGTCGGATCGGTGCGGACCAGCGTGAACATCCAGTCGGCATGATGCGCCATGCCTTGCCAAATCTTGTGTCCCGTCACGACATAGTCGTCGCCGTCGCGCACCGCACGCGTGCGCACCGCGGCGAGGTCAGACCCCGCGCCGGGCTCCGAAAAACCCTGGCACCACCAGATGTCGAGATTGGCCGTCGCGCCGAGGAATCGCTTTTTCTGTGCCTCGGTTCCGTAGCGGATCAGCACTGGTCCCAGCATCGCAACGTTGAACGACACCGGCTCAGGTGCCGGCGCCTGATGCAGCTCGTCGAGGAAGATCGCGCGCTCGACCGGGCCCCATCCGGGCCCGCCATGCTCGCGCGGCCACGCCGGCGTCGCCCAGCCACGCGTGTTGAGCGCGCGTTGCCATGCGATCACCTCGTCACGATTTGGAAGTCGTCCATCGAGCATCTTGCGATGCGTTGTGGGGTCCAGTTCGGCGCGGACGAAGTCGCGCACTTCGCGGCGGAACGCGGCTTCCTCAGGCGTCGGGCGAAGGTCCATCGATCAGCGGCCAGTAAAGACCGGCTTGCGCTTCTCGGCGAAGGCCGAAATGCCTTCCTTGTAGTCCTCCGAGGCATAGCAGATCTGGAATAGTTCCTCACAGCGGCCGAGATCGCGCTTCGTTTCGTCCTGCGCATAGGTCCAGAGCGTATACTTGATGTCTTCTGCGGTCAGCGGAGCGCCGATCGCGATATTTGCGACCATCTTCTCGATCCAGCCCTCGAACTCCTCGTCAGGCACGACCCGGCCGACCAGTCCCTTCGTGTACGCCTCCTGAGCATCGAAGCGCAGACCGCCGAGAAGCATGTCCTTGGCCGCGCCATAGCCGACGATGTCAACCATCCGGCGCAGCGAGGAATAGCGATAACCGATCCCGATGTTCATCGCCGGCTGACCGAACGACGACTTGGCGGAACAGTAGCGCAGATCGCAGACTAGCGCGACGGACACGCCACCGCCGATGCAATAGCCGTCGATCGCCGCAACCGTGACCTTCTTGGAGCGGTAGATCGCCTGCAGCGCATCCTCGCCGGTCTTCGCGTAATGCTCCTGCGCGTCGGCGGCGCCGCGCTCCTCGGCATATTTGGATACGTCGGCCCCGGCGACGAAGGCCTTGCCCCCCGCGCCGGAGAAGACGACCACGCGAACTTCGTCGTCCGCCTCGAACGCCTTCATCGCCCGACCCATCCCTTCCCACATCGCCAGCGACATGGCGTTCATCTTGCCGGGATTGTTGAAGATAATACGGCCGATCGCGCCATCCTTGCGCGTCAGGATCTGGTCGGTCACGATATTTTCCCGATGATGCGAAGGTGGAGTCGCGCGACGACGCCACCTTCCAAAAGCCTGTGTTCGTTCGAGCGGTCAGCCGACGCGGGCAAGGAGAGGCGCCTGCGCCGTAATCGCGCCAGCTCGCACCGTCATTGGCGCCGGGGTTGCAAGCGTCGCCACCGTCTCGCGCAGCGCCCGCAGGAAGAAGCCGCAGCCGCGCGCATCCCCCTCGCCGACCGCAACCGCGAGCGCGAGATTTTCGTTGGTCACGCTTTGGGGCAAACGGACGGCGACGATCCCGCCCGCGCCTTCCAGAAGTTCAGCGCTGGCAGCGAACCCCTGGGTCCGGATATCATCTACCTCCACGAGGAAATCTTCGCAGCGGACGCGTTGGTCCTCGGAGGCCTCGCTGTTCATGCGATGCACCAGCTTGCGAATCGCGATGCGGTCATAGGCAGACAGGAGCAGCCGACCGAGCTGACCGCGACTGAGCGATCCGGCGCTCTCGATCGCGGGTAGCTCGGTGCCGCCGTGCACGACTTCAAGATGCTCGATGCGCAGGCCGACACAGCCCGTCAGCACGACCGAGCATTCAAGCTCGGCAGCCAAGTCATCCATTAGCGTGAGCAGGTGCCCACGGCGGAACAGCTTGGGGTGAGTCCAGGCGCCGAGCATCGCGACCTTGGCGGTCGGGCGATAGGTGCGGCGATAACGATCACGGGTCAGAAATCCCAGTTCGACGAGGCAACCAAGCAATTCCGACGTGCTCGACTGCGGATAGCCATATTCGCGCGAAATTTCCATCACAGTGGCTTCGGCGCGTTCGGAATTGAAGAATTCGAAAATCTCCAGCACGCGCTTGGCCGACTTGATCTTCTTAACGTCCAGAGTTGCCATCTGTCCTCTCCATGCGCCGGTGTACCGATCTGCGCCTATCGTCTGCTGATATGTCGTATGCGTCAAGTGGGCATGTTGTCATAACAGCATAAGCGCGATCGAACGTTGGCTCGGCGCGACAGAAATCGTGTGCCCCCATCGGGTGCGCATCGGCTATCCGATGCCGGACCAGCGCAATTGCAAAGCCGACGCCGGACGGCTCAAACACCGCCATGACCCAGAATCCGGAAAACGAATCGCTCGTGATCGACAGCAGCGCCTACCCGGTGCGACCCGTTCGGATGGGGGAGAAGGCTGCGACCGTTACCCGACGGGCCGATGGTTCGGCGCTTGTCCGACACGCCGCCGAGCCCGCCCCGGTGACGCAGAACTGGAACCAGCGGCTCGAAATGTGGGCCGTAGCGCATCCTGATCGCACGTTCCTGACCGAGGCGCACGAGAATGGCCGGCGGCGCTGGTCGTTCGGCGAAGCACTGGCGGATGCACGTGCGATCGCTGCGGCACTCGCCGAACTGCCGGTGTCGGCCGAGCGGCCGCTCGCGATACTGGCCGAGAACAGTATCGACTGCGCACGCATCACCCTCGGGGCGATGTTCGCCGGGGTTCCGGCGGCGCCGATTTCTCCCGCCTATGCAATGCTCGCCACCGACTTCGCCAAGCTGTCGTCGGTGATCGCGTCATTGGGAGCCGGCGCGATCTACGTCGCGGATGGCGAGCGATATGCCGCTGCGATCGCCGCCGTTGTACCGCCCGACATGCCCGTGATTTCAGGCGGGCGGCCCGTGCCCGGTCGCGATACGCTGTCGCTCGCCGATCTTCTGGCGACCGAGCCGACCGCCGCGTCTCGCGATCGCGAGAACTCAATCGCGATGGATCAAGTCGCCAAAATCCTCTTCACCTCCGGATCGAGCGGCGCCCCTAAGCCGGTCATGCTGCCTCATCGGATGCTTGCAGACAATCGCGCGCAGAACATGCTCGTCTACGCCTTCTTCCAGGATGAGCCACCGGTGATGGTCGATTGGCTACCTTGGCATCACACCTTCGGCGGCAACAACAATTTCGGCTTCGCGCTGTGGGCAGGCGGGACGCTTCACATCGACGAGGGAAAGCCGACGCCCGGCGGCGTCGCAGCGACAATCGCCAACCTCAAGCGCTATCCGATCAACATCTATATCACCTCGCCGAGCGGGTTCGAGGCGCTGATCCCGCATCTTCACACCGACCCGGAACTCCGCCGTGCGTTCTTCGCCAATCTGAAGCTGCTTCAGTACGGCGCCGCTTCGCTCGCGACGCATCTGTGGTCCGCGCTCGACGACCTCGCGGTTACGGAGACCGGGCAGCGCATCCTGATGGTTTCGGGCCTAGGCTCGACCGAATGTGGCCCCACGCCGATGCAATCGAGCTGGGAGCAGCACCGCAAACCGGAGACCGGCCTGCCGGTGCCCGGCGTCACCGCCAAGCTGGTGCCGTTTGAAGATGCATTTGAACTGCGGTTCGCCGGCGACAGCATCACGCCGGGTTATTGGAAGCGGCCGGACCTGACCGCGGCAGCGTTCGACGACGAAGGCTTTTTCCTGACCGGCGACCTCATCAAGGCAATCGATCCCAACCGGCTGGAAGAAGGCTTCCTGTTCCACGGCCGTACGTCGGAAAACTTCAAACTCACGTCGGGCACCTGGGTCACGGTGGCACCGCTGCGGGCAAAGCTTCTCGAGGCGCTGGCACCAGTGCTCAAAGACGCGGTGATCGCCGGGGCGCAGCGTGACCGTGTCACCGCGATCGGCTTCCCCGATCATGCCGCCGCATGCCGCGTAGCCGGGCTTCCGGCCGATACTGATATCGATGCGGTGGTCGCCTCTCCGGCGCTGCGTGACTGGATTGCCGAACGCCTGACCGGCCTCGCCCGCACGGCAGGCGGCAGTTCGCAGCGCATCGTCCGGATCGTGCTGGAAACGGAGCTGCCGAGCCTCTCGAATGGCGAACTGACCGACAAGGCGACCGCCGCAGCGCGCGCGGTGCTGACCCGCCGGGCCGATGTGGTCGAGGAACTCTACGCTTCGCCGCCGTCGCCGCGCACGATCGGGATCGACTGACGCCCGGCGCCGCCGCGCCGGGCGCGCCGTTCAGCCTGCGCCGGCGATCGGCTTTCCGTCCCAATCCTGTCCTTCGGCGACCCGCGCTTCCAGCAGCGCGGCGGGCTTCCAGCGATCGCCGAACTTCGCGTGATTGGCGCGAACAATCTCGAGCAGCTTGTCGAGGCCCTTGCGTTGCGCCCAGAACATTGGGCCGCCCTCATGCTTCGGGAAGCCGTAGCCATAGACGTAGGTCACGTCGATGTCGCTGGCTCGCTGGGCGATGCCTTCTTCGAGGATCTTAGCCCCTTCGTTCGCCATCGCCGCCAGGATCTGCTCGACGATCTCCTCGTCGGTGAATTGGCGCTGGGGGACCTGCTTGGCCGCTGAGACGTCCCGGAGCATGTCGAGCACCACCGGATCCGGCGACGCGTCGCGGCCTTCGTACTTGTAGTAGCCCGCACCCGTCTTCTGTCCGTGCCGCCCCGCTTCAACGATCCGGTCGGCGAGCGGCGAATATTCGGGGCTGGACGTGTCTAGCGTGCCTGCCTCGATCCGCCCCTGCCGCATACGATAGCCGACATCGAGGCCCGACATGTCACGCATGAGGTACAGGCCCATTGGGAAGCCGAAGCCCTTGAGCGCGCGATCGACGTCCCACGGCGCCGCCCCTTGCTCGAGGATCAGGTCCGCTTCCTGGCCGTAGATCTTGAGGATGCGGTTGCCGATGAACCCCTCGCAATTGCCGGCCAGAACCGGCACCTTGCCGATCCGCTTGGCAAATGCCATGACCGTCGCGATCGTCGTGTCGGACGACTTGGCACCGCGAACATTCTCGCACAGCTTCATGACGTTGGCGGGCGAGAAGAAGTGCATCCCGATCACATTTTCGGGACGGCCGGTCGCCGCGGCGATCTCGTCGATGTCGAGCGCGGAGGTGTTGGAGGCGAGGATCGCGTCCGGCTTTGTCACCCGGTCCAGCGTTCCAAAAATCTCCTTCTTGACGCCCATGTTCTCGAACACCGCCTCGATCACCAGGTCGCAATCGGCCAGATCGGCATAATCGAGGGTAGAGGTAAGCAGCCCCAGGGCCGCCTCCACCTGCGCCTGGCTGCGCGAGCCGCGCTTGATCGAGATGTCGTAATTGCCGCGAACCTTGGCGAGGCCGGCGTCGAGCGCTTCCTGCGTGACCTCCAGCAGGACGCAGGCGATCCCTGCATTGACCACCGACATCGCGATGCCGCCGCCCATCGTGCCCGCACCGATCACGCCGACCTTGGCGATCTCGCGCGGTGTGGCGGCGGGATCAAGCCCGTCGACCTTGGCGGCCTGTCGTTCCGCAAAGAACAGGTGCACCTGCGCGGCGCGGCTCGGCGCTTCGAGGCATTCCTTGAACGCTTCCTTCTCGAACTCGAGGCCATCCTGCGGCGACCGGGTGCAAGCCGCCTCGACGCAGTCGACGATCCGAAACGGCGCGATCGTGCCGGCCCATTTCTTGGCGTTGGCGCTGCGGGTCTTCTCGAACAGCGCGGTATCGGCGGTCGCCACTTTGTCGGTTCGTTCGATCGCGCGCGGCCACGGCCCGCCCGCGTCCGCCTTGCGCCGGGCGAAGTCGATCGCCGCGGTCAGCAGGTCCGCGTCCGTCACTTCGTCGACGAACCCCAGTTCCTTTGCCTTGGCGGCACCGATATGCTTGCCGCTCAGGATCAGGTCGAGCGCCACCTCGGGCCCAGCGATGCGCGTCAGTCGCTGCGTTCCACCGCCGCCCGGAAGCAGGCCGAGATTGACTTCGGGCAGGCCGAGCTTGGCGCGCGACGCCGCGACCCGGAACGGCGCCGCCAGCGCAAGCTCGAGCCCGCCGCCCAGCGCATGGCCGTCGATCGCGCACACCACCGGTTTCTCGCTGAATTCGAGCAGGTCCTGCACCTCGAGCAGCGTCGGGCCGCGCGGCGGCTTGCCGAACTCGCGAATGTCGGCACCAGCCACGAACCGGTCGTTGTCGCCGATGACGACGATCGCACGAACCGCCGGATCTTCGGCCGCCTGCTGCATCCGTCGGACCATCCCCTCCTTCATCGCCGCACCGAGCGCGTTGACCGGCGGAAAGTCGATGGTGAGCACGGCGACGTCGCCATGCACGTCATAACGGACGGCGGTGTCGGGATCCTGCGACATGCGAATATCCTTGGAAGCCATGAGGAGTCGACTTGCCGATAGCGCGCATGTCTGCGGAGGAAAGCGGCGAGGCGCGGGTATCGCCGTGCCGATATCGCGGGTCGCCCCTCGCCGTCTGACTACCTGGCAGCGTAAGCGGCGGAAGACGACGGGAAGAGGATCGATGCACGCTCGCGAGGAACGCCGCGAAAATTATGGTTGGGGCATGGCGATCGCCAGCCGCTGGGCCGATTGCGACGCCTATGGCCACGTCAACAACGCGATCTATTATAGCTGGCTCGACACCGCACTAACGACATTGGCGATCGAGCGGGGCGTCCTGCGCGGCAAGGCCGCATCGATCGGCCTGTGCATCGCCAGCGGCTGCGAGTTTCTTGCGCCGATCGAATTTCCCGAGACCGTCGAGGCGCGTGTCCGCATCGGCCGCATCGGCGACAAGAGCCTCCGCTACGAGATCGCGCTGTTCCGGGATGGGGAAGCGGTCCCCGCTGCGGTCGGCCACTTCACCCATGTCTTCGTCGCACCCGACACGCGCCGCCCCGTCGCCCTGACGACCGAACAGAAGCAGGCGATGGCCGACCTCGTTCCGGCTACCCCCGCGACCGCACGAACAACTGGACCTGCGCACGATGGATGATTTGCTCGACGTCGACGCCCTCAAGGCAAGCTTTCGCGACGTGCTCAGCGTCGAGGCGAGCGTCGACACGGTGCTCGCCCATTTCAACCATGCCCGCAGCACCGCGCGACCGCTGTGGGACACGATCGTCGGGCTCGGCTGGACCGCACTCTCGGTACCCGAGGCACATGGCGGCCTCGGCCTCGGAATCGATGCGCTCGTCGCTCTCTACGAGGAGGCGGGCCGCGCGGTCGCGCCGGTACCACTCCTGTCGACGATGCTCGCCGTCGATGCGATCGCGCGCGGTGCGAGTGCGGCGCAGCAGGCCGAATGGCTGCCGATGATCGCCGCCGGTGCGGTCGTCGCGATCGATCCCCCTGCCCCGCTTCAGCCGCCTACGCTGACGATTGCACCCGCTTCCCACGGGTGGCACCTCTCCGGCACGACGCGCATGCTCGATGCCGCCGATGCCGATCGCCTGCTGCATCTGGCCATCGCATCCGATGGCAGCCTTCGTCGCGTTCTGCTCTCGCCCGAGCATGTCGAGCGCCTTCCACTGTGGGATCACGGTCACACGCTGTCAGACATCGTCTATCGCGACAGGCCGATATCCGACGAGGCCGTGTTCGACACAAACGGCGAGGTCGAGGAGGCGCTCGCCATTCATGCCTCGCTGGCACTGGCGGCGGAGGCGGTCGGCGGATCGCAGGCGCTGCTGCCGCTCACCATCGACTTTTTGAAGACGCGCCAGCAGTTCGGCAAGCCGATCGGCTCTTTCCAGGCGCTCAAGCATCGCGTTGCCGACCACCAGACCCGACTTGAGGGCGACCGTCTGCTGCTCGCCTCGGCCGTCGCACTCGCAGTCGCGAACGACAGGCTTGCACCGAGCGAGGCATCCGCGGCAAAGGCTCTCGCCTGTGCCAACTATGCCGAACTCGCGCGCGATGCGATCCAGTTGCATGGCGGCATCGGCTTTACGGCCGAGCAGGCATGCCACCTGTTCCTCAAGCGAGCGCGTCTGATCGAGCTGTTGTTCGGCGACAAGTCGTTTCACCTTGCGCGTGCCGCAAGCGCGCTCGATCAGGAGATTGCGGCATGACCGGTCCGCTTGCCGCCGTAGGAGACCTCGACGCGTTCCGCGCCGCACTCCGCGAATGGCTTCCCCGCGCCATACCCGCCGACTGGAAGGGCCGCATCCACCGAGAGGGGGAGCACGGCTACCTTTCCGTCCAACGCGAGTGGTACGCCGCCCAGACCGCGGCGGGGCTGGCGACCGCGCATTGGCCCAAGGGATGGGGCGGCGCGGACCTGTCGCTTGCGGCGCAGGTCGTGCTGTACGAGGAAATGGCACGCGCCGATGCGCCCAACACCGATCTGTTCACCATCTCGCTCTATCACATGCCCGCCACGCTCTTCGCCTACGGCACGGCCGATCAGCGCGAGCGCTATCTGGAGGGCGCGCGCAGCGGCGGTGACATCTGGTGTCAGGGATTTTCAGAGCCGGGTGCCGGCTCCGACCTCGCGTCGCTACGGACTCGCGCTGAACGGCGCGGCGACGTCTATGTCGTCAACGGGCAGAAGATCTGGTCGTCCTATGGCATCTTCGCCGACTATTGCCTGTTGTTGGCGCGCACCGACCCGGGTGCGGCGCGCAAGCATGACGGCATCTCCTATTTCATTCTCGACATGAAGACGCCGGGCCTGACGATCAAGCCGATCCGGCAGATCACCGGCGAGGCCGAGTTCGCGGAAATCTTCTTCGACGACGTTGAGATTCCGGCCGCGAACCTGATCGGTGCGGAGAACGATGGCTGGCGGATCGCCCAGTCGACGCTGACCGCCGAACGCGGGTTGCTGATCTTCGAGAACAGCGAGCGGCTGGTCCACGCCGTCCAGCGTGATGCCGTCCGCTATCGCGAGCTTTTGCAGCGGGACCCGGCGCGACGGGAGGCGTTTGCCGCCTTCTATCCGCGCATACGGGCGATGAAGCATATGGTCGGCGAATTGCTGGCCCAGATCGATCGCGACCCGCACGGCGGCGGAGAGATCGCGACCTATATCAAGCTGTATTGGGCGACGCTGCTTCAGGATTATACCGGCTTCACCGCGCAGCTGGATGGCCTCGGCGGGCAGATCGAGACCGAGCCGCTTCGCTGCGGGGGACTAACGCCCGAAGACGCGACCTACGCGTTTCTCAAAAGCTACAGCTGGACGATCGCCGGCGGCAGCAATGAAATTATGCGTAACGTTATCGCCGAACGGCTCCTCGGATTGCCACGATGACCGCCACCCCGCCACCTGTCACGGCCGGCCGCGAACCACCGCCCGCCGCGCCCGCTAGGCATTCTCACACGCTCTCGCCCGGATCCTGAACCATGTTCGACCCAGCGCTCCCCTTCCACTCGCCCTTTCATGCCTTTGCCGCGATGGCCGAACGGCAGCCCGCCGCCGTCGCGATCCGTGAGGGGGACCGTACAATCACCTATGGCGATGTGCACGATGCCGCTCGGGCGGCGAGCCGCGGCCTGATCGCCGCCGGCTTCGCGTCCGGCGACTGCGCGGCGATCTGGGCGGTGAACCAGACCGAATGGATCGTCGCCGCGCTCGCCATACAGGCGGCGGGCGGGACGCTCATCCCCGCGAGCACGCGGCTTAAACCGCGCGAGGTGTCGCACTCTCTCGCGCGAGCACGTGTCCGCTTCCTCTTCTGCGATTCGGGTTTCGGATCGACCGATTTCGTTGCCGGCATTCTCGACCTCGACCTACCGGACCTGCGCCGCATCGTCGTCTTCGGCAGCGATGCGGAAGAAGAGCGTGTGACGGGCTGGTCGCGTTTCGTTGCGGCCGGGACAGGCGTCCCGACGACCGAGCTCGACGCCCGCATCGCCGGAATTGATCCGAATGGACTGGCCGACATCATCTTCACGTCGGGGACCACGGGCGTCCCGAAGGGCGTGCCGATGACCAACGCCCAGAGCCTGATCGCGTGCGAGCAGCAACAGGCCTGTGTGAGCCGGTTCGGGCCGGGCGACGTGTTGGCGGTCACCTACCCCTTCGCGCACAATGCCGGCTATCGAGCCGGATGGCAGGCCGCCTTCCTCTACGGCATCACGCTCGTCATCGCGCAAAGCCTGGATGCGGAGACGATGCTGACCTTGATAGAGCGTGACCGGGTATCGATCCTGCCCGCCGTCCCGACTGTGTATCAGGGCATTCTCGAACATCCCGACTTTGCCCGGTACGACACCTCCTCGCTTCGGTCAGCGATGACCGGGGCCACGACGATCCCGGTTGTCCTGATCGAACAGATGCAGGTCACCTTCGGTGTTGGGGCTGTGTCCGCCGGCTACGGTCTGACCGAGGCCGCAGGCTCTGTCAGCCATACCCGGCCCGGCGACAGCGCGTTCGTCATCGCGACGACGACCGGCCGCCCGCTCGACAATCTCGACGTCAGGCTGGTCGACGGCGACGGACAAGCGGTGCCGTCCGGGACCCCCGGTGAGATCATCGTCAAGGGTCCGCAAATTATGCACGGCTATTTCGAGGATGACGTCGCGACCGCCGCTGCCTTTACCGCCGACGGGTATCTGCGCACGGGCGATGTCGGCGTGTTCGATGCGGTCGGCAATCTGGCGATCACCGACCGGCTCAAGGACATGTACATCGTTGGCGGGTTCAACACCTATCCGGCGGAGATCGAGCAGCAGCTTGCCCGGATCGATGGCGTAGCCGAGGCCGCCGTGATCGGGATCGACGATCCGCGGCTGGGCCAAGTCGGCCGCGCCTTCATCGTGCCACGGGTCGATGCGGTGCTGGACGAGGCCGGGGTGATCGCCTGGTGCCGCGCTGAGATGGCGAACTACAAGGTGCCGCGCGTCGTCACCTTCGTCGATGCGCTGCCGCGCAATCCGACCGGAAAGGTGTCCAAGGTCGACTTGCGTAATCTGGCCTGATGTACCGGAGCGACGCCGTGGCGGATCGCAGGCGCGATGGCCGATCCCGTCGAATTGGCGCATGGCGTCGGATTGGATAGCGTCGGGCGATGACGGACAATCCGACGGTCACGCATCGCCTTGCCCCGCTCCTGACGGCGCTGACAGTGCGTGATCTCACCGTCGCCAACCGCTTCGTCATGGCGCCGATGACTCGTGAACATTCGCCGAACCGCGTGCCGGGCGGGGACGTCGCTGCCTATTACCGCCGCCGGGCAGAGAGGCAGGTCGGCCTGATCGTGACGGAGGGGGTCGCGATCGACGATCCCGCGGCTGTCGATACCCCGGCGGTTCCGGCGATGTACGGCGATGCGCCCCTGGCTGGCTGGCGACAGGTCGTCGACGAGGTGCATGCTGCTGGCGGACGGATCATGCCGCAGCTCTGGCATCAGGGCGCGATGCGCGACGCCGCGCCAAGCCCCGCTCCCGAAGTCGGCCCGCGCCGGCCGAGCGGCATCCTGGGACCGCTGGGCAAAGTGAGCCTCGCCGACGACCATCTGGCCCGACTGAAGGTCGACACGCCACCGATGACGGAAGAGGACATCGCCGACGTCATCGCGGCCTATGCCCGGAGCGCCAGTCATGCGGCGAGACTGGGGTTCGACGGTATCGCGATCCACGGTGGCCATGGCTATCTGCTCGACAATTTTCTCTGGTCGGGCACCAATCGCCGGGCCGATCGGTGGGGCGGCGATGCCGTGCAGCGGACCGCCTTCGTGGTCGAGGTCGTGCGCTCGATCCGCGCGGCGGTCGGAGACGGACTGCCGATCCTGCTGCGCTTCTCTCAATTCAAGATGCAGGACTATACCGCACGGCTGGCTGACACCCCGGCAGAGCTCGAGGCGATCCTGGGGCCGATCGCCGATGCAGGAGTCGATATCTTCGACGGCAGCCAGCGCTATTTCGACACGCCGGCGTTCGACGGATCGCCGCTCAATCTCGGCGGATGGGCGAAGAAGGTGACCGGCAAGCTCGGCATGGTCGTCGGCGGCGTCGGCCTGGACCAGGGCAAGCGAGACCATCATATCGACAGCGGATCGGGCGCGTCGGACAACCTCGACAAGCTGATCGAGCGGTTCGAGCATGGGGAGTTCGACCTTGTCGGGGTCGGTCGATCGCTGCTCAACGATCCCGACTGGGTCGGAAAGGCGGTTCGCGGCGAACCCTTTTTGCCGTTCGACAGCGCCAATCTGACGAGGCTCACATGAGCGACGCGGCCGATCTTCTGGCCCGCATCGACCGCATTGAATCGCGCCAGGCGATCGGCGAGCTGCCGGCCCGTTACGCCCGAGCGGTCGATGCGCGCGACCTTGACACGTGGCTCGGCCTGTTCGTCGAGGATGTCGATTGCGGCCGGCGGGGCAAGGGACGCGAGGCGCTGCGAAGCTGGATCGATCCGGGCGTGCGGACCTTCTATCGCTCGGTACATTTCGTCTGCGGCCACGTCGTAGATTTCGAAGATGCCGACAACGCGACGGGCACAGTCTATTGCCGCGCGGAGCATGAGGACGGCGACCGTTGGGTCGCGATGGCGATCGTCTATTTCGATCGCTACGCGCGGCGGGATGGCCAATGGTATTTCGTCACGCGAGCCGAAAAGCACTGGTATTCGACCGACGTGCTCGAGCGGCCTGCCCCACCCTTTCAGCAATGGGATCGCTGGGCCGATCGCCTACCCGACCTGCCAGGGGCATTTCCGACCTGGGCACCGTTCTGGGCTCGTTCGAGCAACGAGGACATAGCGGCACTGACCCGCCAACCGATAAAAGGAAATTAGGATGAAGGACTATCGCGGCAAGTGGCTGTTTGAGCCCGACTTCATCCTGTTCGAGGTCGATGGCCCCGTCGCCACAATCACCTTCAACCAGCCCGACAAGCGCAACGCCCTCGAGCCCGCAATGCTGAGCGAGATGCGCGACGCGATGCTCGAAGCCGATGACCGGCTCGACATCAACGTCATTGTCCTTGCCGGTGCGGGCAGGGATTTCTGCGCGGGCTATGATCTTACGGGGGCCTATGCTGGTCGCGGAGAAACCACCGAACTCGGCGATCACAAGTATCGGGAATCGGGCAAGCGCTTCGACGACGATGTCTGGTCGCTGCTGCGCACCCAGGCCTCCTCGCTGATCGTCGCCGAGCTTCACAAGCCGGTGATTGCGAAGGTTCACGGCAACTGCCTGGCCGGCGGCACCGACATCGCGCTTTCCTGCGATCTCGTGATCGTCGCCGACGATGCGCGGATCGGCTTCCCGGCGACGCGGGCGAACGGGACACCGCCGGCGCACATGTGGCTGTATCACTGCGGTCCGCAATGGGCGAAGCGGATGCTGTTCACGGGCGATAAGATGAGCGGCCTTGATGCCGTCAAGATCGGCCTCGCCATTGAATCCTGGCCCGCTGACACGCTCGATCGCGAGGTCATGGCGCTAGCCCAGCGGATTGCCGCGACCGATCCTGAGTTGCTCGCCTGTCACAAGCGTGTCGTCGACTTCGCGCTCGAGCAAATGGGTGCTCGCGCCCTCCAGCGCTACGCCGCCGAACTCGACGCGCGCGGACACCTCGCCAGCGGGCCGCGCCGCACGCAGTTCAAGGCGGACATGAAGGAGCACGGCCTCAAGGTCGCGCTGCAGAACCGCGACGCTCCCTATGGCGACGGTATCGTGAAGGTTCGCGGGCGGGGTTGATCCCCGCCGGCCAGGGGTCAGATCGCGAAGGGCGCGGCGCGCAGATCGACCTCATAGCGATATCGCTCGGGGTGATAGAGGAGCT
>NZ_CAJYVU010000154.1 GCF_913778135.1 uncultured Sphingomonas sp.
ATCAACGGGTTCGGGCGGATCGGTCGCCTGGTGGCGCGCGCGTTGCTGGAGCGGAACAGCGAGCTCGAACTCGTCACGATCAACGATCTCGCCGATGCGAAGTCGAACGCCTGGCTGTTCAGCCGCGACAGCGTCCACGGCCGCTACAACGGCACGGTCGAGGCCGAGGGCAACGACCTGGTGATCGACGGCCGCCGCATCCGTGTCACCGCAGAGCGCGACCCCGCAAACCTGCCGCACAAGGAACTGGGCGTCGACATCGTGCTCGAGTGCACCGGTTTCTTCACCGATCGAGAGAGCGCGCAGAAGCACATCGACGCGGGCGCGAAGAAGGTGCTGATCTCCGCACCCGCAAAGGGCGTCGACATCACCGTGGTCTACGGCGTCAACGACGACAAGCTGGAAGCGGGGCACACGATCGTGTCGAACGCGTCGTGCACGACCAACTGCCTGGCGCCGGTCGCCAAGGTGCTGAACGACGCGATCGGCATCGAGCGCGGGCTGATGACGACGATCCACGCCTACACCAACGACCAGAAGATCCTCGACCAGATCCACCCCGACCTGCGCCGTGCGCGTGCGGCCGCGATGAGCATGATCCCGACCACCACGGGCGCGGCGCGCGCGGTGGGCGAGGTGCTGCCGGAACTGAAGGGCAAGCTCGATGGGTCGGCGGTGCGCGTGCCGGTGCCGGACGGCAGCCTGGTCGACCTGACCTTCACCCCCGCGCGCGACACGACGCGCGACGAGGTCAACGAACTGCTGAAGGCAGCGGCCGAAGGCCCGATGAAAGGCGTGCTGCACTTCTCCGACGAGCCGCTGGTGTCGATCGACATCGTCCACACGCCGTACTCGTCGACGGTCGACAGCCTGGAGACCGCGGTGATCGACGGCAAGCTGGTGCGCGTGGTCACATGGTACGACAACGAGTGGGGCTTCTCCAACCGCATGGTCGACACCGCCACCGCGATGGCGAACTTCGGCTGACAACCTTTCGCGCCGTTGCGGGAGCATCGCGGCGGCGCGTAACCTTTACGGACAGATGATGGGTATCCTCCTCGGCATCGCGCGCCACGCTTTTCCCAAGGCGCCGATGGAGTTGATCGACCGCGCGGTCGTGACGTGCGAGGAGGGTATCCACGGCGACTATCGCGGCGCGATGAAGCGCAAGCCGTACAAGCGGCAGATGACGCTGATCGAACGCGGCGACTGGGCGGCGGCGCTGGCTGAGATCGGCGAGAGCATCGGCTGGGAGGAGCGGCGTTCCAACCTGCTGATCGATCGGTTCGATCTGCCGCAGGTGCCCGGCACATTGCTGCGTATCGGCGCCGAAGTGGTGCTGGAGATCACGCGCGAGACCGACCCGTGCGAGCGGATGGAAGCGCTGGCGCCCGGATTGAAGGCGGCATTGCTGCCCGATTGGCGCGGCGGCGCGTGCGCGATGGTGAGACAAGGCGGCGTGATCGCCGTCGGTGACCAAATCAGGATCGAGGAAACATGGACAAGTCCTTCCGAACGCTCGACGACGTCTCAGAAGACTTCGGAGGCGACATCCGCGGCAAGCGCGTCCTCGTTCGCGAGGATCTGAACGTACCGCTGCACGAGGGCCAGGTCAGCGACGACACGCGCCTGCGCGCGACCGTCCCGACGATTGCGGAACTGTCCGACAAGGGCGCGATCGTCCTGATCCTGGCGCATTTCGGGCGGCCCAAGGGCGTGCCGTCGCCGGAAATGTCGCTGGCGCAGATCGTCCGCCCGTACGAGGCGGTGCTGGGCCGCGCCGTGCGCTACGTCGACTGGGAAGGTGCCGAGGCGGCGATCGCGACGATGCAGCCGGGCGATGTCGGCGTGCTGGAGAACACGCGTTTCTTCGGTGGTGAGGAGAAGAACGACGCGCAAGTCGTTGATCGCTTTGCGGGGCTGGGCGACCTCTACGTCAACGACGCCTTCTCCGCCGCACACCGCGCGCATGCCTCGACCGAGGGGCTGGCGCGCCGCCTGCCGGCCTATGCCGGGCGGCAGATGGAGGCGGAGCTCGACGCGCTGGAGAAGGCGCTCGGCAATCCCGAGCATCCGGTCGCGGCGGTGGTTGGCGGCGCAAAGGTGTCGACCAAGCTGGACGTGCTCAAGCACCTGGTCGCGCGGGTCGATCACCTGATCATTGGCGGCGGCATGGCCAACACTTTCCTCGCGGCGCGCGGCGTGAATGTCGGCAAGAGCCTATGCGAGCACGACTTGACCGGCACCGCGGACGAAATCCTCGATGCCGCCGACAAGGCGGGCTGCACCGTGCACCTGCCGTACGACGTCGTGGTCGCGCGCGAGTTCAAGCCGAACCCCGATACGCGCACCGTCAACGTCCACGAGGTCGCGGCCGACGAGATGATCCTCGACATCGGACCCGCCGCGGCCGAGTCGCTGGGCGACGTGCTCAAGAACTGCCGCACGCTCGTATGGAACGGCCCGCTGGGTGCGTTCGAGACGCCGCCGTTCGATGCGGCGACGGTCGCGCTGGCGCGTACCGCGGCGGCGCTGACCAAGGAAGGCGGGCTCGTCTCGGTCGCGGGTGGCGGCGACACGGTTGCGGCGCTCAACCAGGCTGGCGTCGCGGGGGACTTCAGCTTCGTGTCGACCGCCGGCGGCGCGTTCCTTGAATGGATGGAAGGGCGCGAACTGCCCGGCGTGGCGGCGCTCGCACGCTGATGTCGCAAGCGCGCGGCCGGTCCGGTCGCGCGCTCAGCCGGCGGGAGCGGGTTCCTGCAACAACGGCACGATGACCTTGTTGAGCGTGTCGAGGTCGAACGCGCCTGCGGTCGCGTAGCGGATGCGTCCAGCGCGATCGATGATGTAGTTCATCGGCACTGCCGACACTTCCGAATATGGCCCCTTCGATCGCTTCACCGCTGGGATCGCCATCGCCGCGAACAACGGCTTCATGCGGTAGAGCGGCAACGAGTCTCCGGTGGTGACGGCGAAGGCGCGGAAACCGTGCTTCTTCTGAAGGTCGTAATAGCGGTCGATCAGCGGCAGTTCGGCGCGGCACGGCACGCACCACGTCGCCCAGAAGTTGAGCAGCACCACCTGACCCTTCAGATCGTCGCGCGACACCTTGCTGCCGTCCATCAGCGTGAAGGTAAAGTCGGGCGCAACCTCGCCGATCTTGGGCAGGCGTGCACTTGCCGGCGCGGCCCAAAACAATGCCGCCAACGCGGCGATCAGCCAGTGTTTGATCATTGAATAATCCCCTCGAAGTGATGCTGCGACGGGATGGGGCCGGCGTCAACGCGGCTTGCGCGCAGCGACGCCGACGCGTAGAGCTCCGTTTAACACGTTAAACAAGGGTGCGCGAAATGCTTGGGGTGCGACTGGACGAGGAGCTGGAACAGCGTCTCGCCGCCGTCGCGCGCTCGCAGGGACGCAGCAAGAGCGACATCGCGCGCGAAGCGGTTCGGCGCTACGTCGACCTGCATGACGAGGCGTTCCGGCGCGAGGCGCGGCGTCAGTCGCTGCGGGCGTCGCGTCGCGAAGCGGAGAGCGATCACTGTTTCTGGGAAGCGGCGGAGGTTTCTGATGCTCTGGACGCGGAGAGGGCGCGTTGAGCGTGCCCGAGATCAGGCACGGCGCGATCGTTATGGTGTCGCCGCTAGAGGGCGAGTCCGACCCGCGCGCCAGTGTCGTCGTGCAGGCCGATCTGTTCAACGACACGCATGCTACGATCACGCTGTGCCCGTTGACCGAGATCATCGGTGGCGAGGCGCTGTTCCGCGTCGCGATCTCGCCGCAGGAACACACCGGTCTGTCGGTCGAGTGCGAGGTGCAGGTGGATCGGATCACCTCGGTCCGACGTCATCGGATCGTCAAGGTGATCGGCCATGCATCAGCAACCCGGATGGAACAGGTCGATCAGGCGCTGCGGCGCTGGCTAACCTTGTGAACACAACGAACTAGGAGTTGAACATGACCCCGATCGTCAAGAACATCCTCGACAAGTACGAGGGCACCAGCCCGGCGGTGAAGGCCAATCTCGCGCGCATCCTGATGCACGGCAAGCTGGGCGGCACCGGCAAGCTGGTGATCCTGCCGGTCGACCAGGGGTTCGAGCACGGCCCCGCGCGCTCGTTCGCGATCAATCCGGCGGCGTACGACCCGCATTACCATTATCAGATCGCGATCGACGCCGGCCTGTCGGCCTATGCCGCGCCGCTCGGCATGCTGGAGGCTGGCGCCGACACGTTCGCGGGGCAGATCCCGACGATCCTGAAGGTCAACTCGTCGAACAGCTGGGCGACCAGCATCAACCAGGCGCAGACCGGCAGCGTCGAGGACGCGCTGCGACTCGGTTGCGCGGCGATCGGCTTCACGATCTATCCGGGATCCGACCACATCTTCGAGATGATGGAGCAGATTCGTGCGCTGCGCGAGGAAGCCGAGGCGGCGGGATTGGCGACGGTGATCTGGTCGTATCCGCGCGGCGGCGACATTTCAAAGGATGGCGAGCTCGCGCTCGATGTCGGCGCCTATGCCGCGCACATGGCGGCCCTGCTCGGCGCACACATCATCAAGGTGAAGCTGCCGAGCGCGCATATCGAGCAAAAGGACGCGAAGAAGGCGTACGAGAAGCTCGACGCCTCGACCCAGGCGAAGCGCGTTGCGCACGTCGTGCAGGCGAGCTTCGCCGGGCGCCGCGTGGTGGTGTTCTCGGGCGGCGCGTCGAAGGGTGCGGATGCGGTCTATCAGGACGCGCGCGACATTCGCGACGGCGGCGGCAATGGCTCGATCATCGGGCGCAACACGTTCCAGCGCGAGCGCGGTGAGGCGCTGGAGATGCTCGCCAAGCTGATCGCGATCTACAAGAACGAGGAATAAGGCATTGTGATCGCGGCGGCTCTCGCATGAGCCGCCACGACGAACACAGGTCGGCGTTGGCGCTTTCGTCCTGAGGGGCGAAGCGCTAGTGCGGTTCGATGAATATCGAAGACCCGCTCGGCCCGCTCGACCCCGGTTTCGCGACCGCTTTCCGGCGCGACGATCGGCGACCGGCCTGTCAGTTATACCTTGTCTCGCCACTCGAGGTGGGCGGCGACTTCCCCGATCGCCTGCGCCGCGCGCTAGGTGCCGGACCGGTCGCGGCGTTTCAGTTCCGGGTCAAGGATGTCGACCAGCACGCCGCCGCGAAGCTGGCCGAGCCGTTGCAGGCCATCTGCGCCGAGCATGACGTCGCCTTCATCGTCAACGACAGCGCGAGTCTCGCCAAGCGGCTGGGCGCGGACGGCGTGCATCTGGGGCAGGACGATGACGACGCGCGTGACGCGCGCGCGTTGCTTGGCCCGGACGTGCAGATCGGCGTGACGTGCCACGATAGCCGGCACCTCGCGATGGAGGCCGGTGAGGCGAATGCCGATTACGTCGCGTTCGGCGCTTTCTACCCGACCACAACCAAGGCGGTGAAGCACCGTCCCGAGCCGTCGATCCTGTCGTGGTGGTCGACGCTGTTCGAGCTGCCGAGCGTCGCGATCGGCGGCATCACGCCCGACAATGTCGCGCCGCTGGTCACGGCGGGAGCGGATTTCGTCGCGGCGTCGGGGTCGGTGTGGAGCGGTGACGAGGCCGCGGCGATCAAGGCGTTCGAGGCGGCACTGGCCGACGCGCATCGGCGCTGAACACCGACGGCGTGCTTGACGGGCGCGCCGGTCCGCCGTTCATAGTGACGCCATGACCCGGCTCGGCGCCATCATCCTGTTGATCATCGTCGTGGCAGTCGTCGGCTTCGCATCGATGCTGTCGTTCGGTACGTCTCCGGTACGGCCTGCGCGGATCGAGCGCGCTGCACCCGAGGCCGACGTCGCTGCTCCCCGCTTGGGCAGCAACGCGGGCCTGAGCGTGCCGGTCGCGGGCGTCGGTCGCGGTGCGCTCCGCGATAGCTGGGGCGAGGCGCGCGAGGGCGGCGAACGCGGCCATCACGGCATCGACATCATGGCACCGGGTGGCACGCCGGTGATCGCGACCGCGGACGGCCGGATCGAAAAGCTGTTCGAGAGCGGGCGGGGCGGCACTACGCTTTACCAGCGCTCCGCGGACGGACGCTGGATGTATTATTACGCGCACCTCGCCGGCTACGCGTCGGGCCTGCGCGAAGGCTTGCGCGTGCGGCGTGGGCAGTTGCTCGGCTACGTCGGTGACAGCGGCAATGCGGGGGCTGGCAATTACCACCTGCATTTCGGCCTGTCGCGGATGATGCCGAGCGAGCGCTGGTGGCAGGGCGAGAGCGTCGACCCGTATCCGCTTCTTGCCCGGCCGCGCTCCGAGCGCTAAGTGGCGCGCACCGGCTTCCCGCGCGTGCGGCGAGGCCCCAGCTCTTTTCCATAGGCGAGATCCATGAAGATCAGCGGCGTGGACATCCGTCCCGGCAACATCATTGAGTATGAAGGCGGCATCTGGCGCGCCGTGAAGATCCAGCACACGCAGCCCGGCAAGGGCGGCGCGTACATGCAGGTCGAACTGAAGAACCTGCGCGACGGGCGCAAGAACAACGTCCGGTTCCGCTCGGCGGAGTCGGTCGAGCGCGTGCGGCTCGACACCAAGGACTTCCAGTTCCTGTTCGCCGACGGCGACGGGCTCGTCTTCATGGACAAGCAGACCTACGACCAGGTGACGCTGCCGCGCGACCTGCTAGGCGACGCCGCGGCGTTCCTGCAGGACGGCATGGACGTCGTCATGGAATTGTATGACGACGAGGCGATCAGCGTGCAGCTGCCCGACACGATCGAGGCCGAGATCGTCGAGGCCGACGCGGTGGTAAAGGGGCAGACCGCCTCGTCGAGCTACAAGCCCGCGATCCTCGACAACGGCGTGCGCGTGATGGTGCCGCCGCATATTTCGGCCGGCACGCGGATCGTGGTCGATGTTTACGAACAGACGTATGTGCGGCGCGCGGATTGAGACGATTAGCCTAAGCTAATCGCACAATCCGCCGCCCGGCCGGCGCGCGACAAGCGCGACCGACGACGCGGGCTTCGCTCGCGGCGGTCCGCCATTTCAGAAGCCCTCGACGAAGGGCCGGGGAGGGGCCGCCGGGGCGACCCTCTCCCCCATGCGGCACCGCATGGGGCTCCCCTCTCCCAAACCCTCTCCCCGGAGGGGCGAGGGCTTAGTTATGCCATCTCATTCCGGCCTGTTCACGATCATCGAGCGCGCGGCGCGCAAGGCGGCACCGCGGCTGCGTCGCGACTTCAACGAGGTCCAGCAGCTGCAGGTCAGCCGCAAGGGGCCGGCGGACTTCGTCAGCCAGGCCGATCAGCGCTGCGAGCAGACGCTGTACGAGGAATTGTCGAAGGCGCGGCCCGATTGGGGTTTCCTGATGGAAGAGCGCGGCGAGATCGAAGGCGATCCGACCAAGCCGCGCTTCATTGTCGACCCGCTCGATGGCACGTCGAACTTCCTTCATGGTATTCCGCATTTCGCGATCTCGATCGCGGTCGAGGAGCCACTGCCGAACGGCAAGCGCGAGATCACCACCGCGCTGACGTATCAGCCGCTGACCGACGAGAGTTTTTGGGCGGAGAAGGGCCGCGGCGCGTGGTTGCAGGACCAACGGCTGCGCGTGTCGGCGCGTCGCGAGCCGTCGGAGGCGCTGATCGCGACCGGCATCCCGTTCATGGGTCACGGCGATTTCGTGCAATGGACGCGCGTGTTCGGCGCGATCGCGCCGCAGGTCGCGGGCATCCGCCGGCTGGGTGCGGCGACGCTCGATCTCGCCTGGGTCGCGGCGGGGCGGTTCGACGCTTACTGGGAGAGCGACCTGAAGCCGTGGGATGTTTCGGCGGGCGTGCTGCTGGTCAAGGAAGCCGGAGGCTTCGTTACCGACTTCCGCGGCGGCGACCGCTACATGGAGCGCAACGAGTTCCTGGCATCGAACGATAGCCTGCATTCAAAGCTGCACAAGATGGTGGCGCAAACGCTGCGCTGAGTTGCTGAGGGCGAACGCGTTACCCGCCGGTGCGCCGGCGGGGTGTGTTGCGATTCATTCTCACATCCCCTGCGCCTTGCCCGGTCATGCCCGGAGGCCTAAAGCGTCGGGCAATCGTTCGCACATGCGGTACGAACCTGTGCAAGCCATATTGAGAGTCTGACATTGGTCGACCTGTCGCAATATCTGCCGATCCTGATGTTCTTGGGGGTCGCGCTCATCCTGTCGTCGGCGTTCGTGTTCCTGCCGATGGCGGTGTCGCGGATCACCGGGTCGCATAAGCCGACCGCGGAGAAGCTGTCCGAGTACGAGTGCGGTTTCCCCGCGTTCGAGGACAGCCGCAGCCAGTTCGACGTGCGCTTTTATCTCGTTGCCATTCTGTTCATCATCTTCGATCTCGAGGCGGCATTCCTATATCCTTGGGCAGTAAGCGTTTTCTCGCTCGGATGGACGGCGTGGATCAGCATGATGGTATTTATCGCGGAGCTGGCGCTCGGGCTCGTGTACGCGTGGAAGAAGGGAGCGTTGGAGTGGGAGTAGAAGTGCACTCCGGACCCGTAGGGCTCGTCAACGCGCCGGAAACCGGTCGTTCGGTCGTCGCGCCCGATCAGGGCTTCTTCGATAGTCTGAACGGCGAGCTGACCGACAAGGGTTTCCTGGTTACCTCGTCGGAGGAGCTGTTCCAGTGGGCGCGGACGGGCTCTCTGTGGTGGATGACGTTCGGTCTCGCGTGCTGCGCGGTGGAGATGATCCACGTCAACATGCCGCGCTACGATCTCGAACGCTTCGGCGCCGCGCCGCGCGCGAGCCCGCGCCAGTCGGACGTGATGATCGTCGCGGGCACGCTGTGCAACAAGATGGCGCCGGCGCTGCGCAAGGTCTACGACCAGATGTCAGAGCCGAAGTACGTCATCTCGATGGGCAGCTGCGCCAACGGCGGCGGTTACTATCATTACAGCTACTCGGTGGTGCGCGGTTGCGACCGCGTCGTCCCGGTCGACATCTACGTCCCGGGTTGCCCGCCGACGGCGGAGGCGTTGCTCTACGGCATCATGCAGTTGCAGCGTAAGATCCGCCGCAGCGGGAGCATCGAGCGATGAAGGCGCCGGCACCGGCATTCGCCTACAGCCTGAACGACGAGACGATCGCGGCGGCGCAGAGTGCGATCGGCGGGGGCCTCACGCACGCGTTCGCGCGCGCGGGCGAGGTGCAGTTGCACGTGACGCGCGAGGCACTCGTGGCTGCGCTGACCGCGCTGCGCGACACGCCCGGCCTCGAATACCAGCAGCTGATGGAGATCGCGGGCGTCGACTATCCCGATCGCGGGCCTGAGCGGTTCGAGATCGTCTACTGCCTCTTGTCGCTGACGCGTAACCATCGGCTGCACGTCCATGTGCGCGCGTCGGAGGACACGCCGGTGCCGAGCGTCACGGGGCTGTGGCCGGTCGCGGGCTGGCTGGAGCGCGAGGTGTACGACATGTACGGCGTGCTGTTTGCGGGCAACCAGGACCTGCGCCGCATCCTGACCGACTATGGCTTTCGCGGTCATCCGTTCCGCAAGGACTTCCCGCTCTCCGGCTTCGTCGAGATGCGTTATTCGGAAGAACAGAAGCGCGTCGTGTACGAGCCGGTCAAGCTCGCGCAGGATTTTCGCAGCTTCGATTTCATGAGCCCGTGGGAAGGTGCCGAATACGTGCTGCCGGGCGACGAGAAGGCGAAGGACGCCGCACTGCCGCAGGCGAAGGGCGCGCAGACGCCCGCCACCGCGACGCAGGTGCAGAAGGCCGGCGCGAGCGAGAGCGACAAGCAGCCACCGGCCGCATCGAGCGAGCCGTACGCTAAGAAGGATGCGGCGAGCACCGCCGAGACCGGGGCCGGCAAGAGCAATCCCGATTCCAAACCTGAGCCGCGCGACCCCGATGTCGAGCCCGGCAAGGGAGGGCAGAACCAATGACCGACACGCTCGTCGACAAGGACATGGCCGTCGATCGCGAAGTCGATCCCGCGGTCGAGAAAATCGTTCACGCGACCGACGCCTCGCACCCGAGCGAGGGCGATGTCGCGATCCAGAACTACACGATCAACTTCGGCCCGCAGCATCCCGCGGCGCACGGCGTGTTGCGCCTCGTCATGGAGCTCGACGGTGAGATCATCGAGCGGATCGACCCGCACGTTGGCCTCCTCCACCGCGGCACCGAGAAGCTGATCGAGTACAAGACCTACGCGCAGGCGATCCCGTACTTCGACCGGCTCGATTACTGCTCGCCGATGTGCATGGAGCACACCTTCGTGCTCGCAATCGAGAAGCTGCTCGATCTGGAGGTGCCGCTGCGCGCGCAGTACCTGCGCGTGCTGTTCGCGGAGCTGACGCGCATCTCGAACCACATGCTGAACCTCGGTTCGCACGTCATGGACGTCGGTGCCATGACGCCCAACCTATGGCTGTTCGAGATCCGCGAGGATTGCTACGGCTTCTTCGAGCGCGCGTCGGGCGCGCGCATGCACCACAATTACATGCGGCCGGGCGGCGTCCACCAGGACGTGCCCTTGAAGCTGCTGACCGACATCGCCGACTGGCTCGACACGCGGCTGCCGCGCCTGTTCGAGGACGCGATCAGCCTCGTCGCTGACAACCGCATCTTCAAGCAGCGCAACGTCGATATCGGCATGGTTTCCCGTGACGACGCGATCGCCTGGGGCTTCTCGGGTCCAATGATCCGTGCAGCGGGCATCCCGTGGGACCTGCGCAAGTCGCAGCCTTACGACGTGTACGACCGGATGGACTTCGACGTGCCCGTTGGCACGCGAGGCGACTGCTACGACCGGTTCATGGTGCGCGTGGAGGAGGTGCGTCAGTCGGCGCGGATCATGCGCCAGTGCCTGAACGAGATGCCCGAGGGGCCGATCGCCAGCCTCGACCGCAAGGTGGTGCCGCCGAAGCGCGCCGAGATGAAGCAGTCGATGGAAGCGCTGATCCATCACTTCAAGCTCTATACCGAGGGCTATCACGTTCCGGCGGGCGAGGTATACGTCGCGACCGAGAGCCCGAAGGGCGAGTTCGGCGTGTACCTGGTCTCGGACGGCAGCAACAAGCCGTATCGCTGCAAGATCCGCCCAACCGCCTTTTCGCACCTGCAGGCGATGGACTTCATGAGCCGCGGCCACATGCTCGCGGACACCACCGCGATTTTGGGCGCGATGGATATTGTTTTTGGTGAATGTGACCGCTGATGGCTGACGGACCGCAGATCCCCGATGAGGCCGAGACCCGCGCGCGCTGGGGCGCGTTCGCGTGGGACGATGACAGCCGCGAAAAACGCAGCGCGATCATGGCGCGTTACCCCGCGGGACGTGAGCAGTCGGCGTCGATCCCGCTGCTCGACTTGGCGCAGCGTCAGGTCGGCCGCGAGACGCACACGCAGGGCTGGTTGCCCGTGCCCGTGATCGAGTTCGTCGCGCGTGAGATCGGGGTGCCGTACATCCGCGTGTTCGAGGTCGCGACCTTCTACACGATGTTCAACCTGGCGCCGGTTGGGCGATTCCACGTCCAGGTGTGCGGCACGACGCCGTGCGTGCTGCGCGGGTCGGACGACGTGTTCGCGGCGTGCAAGAACAAGGGGCTGATCAAGGGGCGCACCACGCCCGACGGCCTGTTCACGCTGACCGAGGTCGAGTGCATGGGCAATTGCGCGTCGGCACCGATGGTGCAGATCAACGACGACAATTATGAGGACCTCGACTACGATCGCACCACCGTGATCCTCGAGACACTGGCGAACGGCGGCACGCCCAAGCCCGGATCGCAGGAGCCGGGACGTCACACGGTCGAGCCGTACGGCGGTCCGACGACGCTGACCGCGATGGTGAACGAGAACCACGATTACCGCGGCGAATGGGGGCAGGTGGCGGAACCGCAAGCGGTGGAGCAGCAGGCATGAGTCTCGCCGACAAGGATCGTATTTTCACCAACCTGTACGGCTTTCAGTCGTGGCGGGTGGATGCCGCGATGCAGCGCGGTGACTGGGATAACACCAAGGACCTGCTTGCGCTCGGCCAGGACAAGATCATCGACGTCATCAAGGCGTCGGGGTTGCGTGGGCGCGGCGGTGCGGGGTTCCCCACGGGCACGAAGTGGAGCTTCATGCCCAAGGAGCCCAAGCCCGATCGTCCGAACTTCCTGGTCATCAACGCTGACGAGTCCGAGCCGGGCAGTTGCAAGGACCGCGAGATCATGCGGCACGATCCGCATAAGCTGATCGAGGGCGCGCTGCTCGCGGGCTTCGCGATGCGTGCGCGGGCGGCGTATATCTACATTCGCGGCGAATATATTCGCGAGGCCGAGGTGCTGTTCGCCGCGGTCGCCGAAGCGTACGATCGTGGGTTAGTCGGCAAGAACGCGTGCGGGTCGGGCTACGACTTCGACGTGTTCGTCCACCGCGGTGCGGGCGCGTACATCTGCGGTGAGGAAACCGCGATGCTCGAGAGCCTGGAGGGCAAGAAGGGCCAGCCGCGCCTCAAGCCGCCGTTCCCGGCGGGGGCGGGCCTCTACGGCTGCCCGACGACGGTCAACAACGTTGAATCGATCGCGGTCGCGCCGACGATCCTGCGGCGCGGTGCGGCGTGGTTCTCAAGCTTCGGCAACGAGAACAACAAGGGTACCAAGCTGTTCCAGATCAGCGGCCACGTCGAGAAGCCGACGGTGGTCGAAGAAGCGATGAGCATCAGCTTCCGCGAACTGATCGAGAAGCATTGCGGCGGTATCCGGGGCGGGTGGGACAATCTGCTCGCGGTGATCCCGGGTGGATCGTCGGTGCCGCTGGTGCCGGCGAAGGACATCATCGACTGTCCGATGGACTTCGACGGGTTGAAGGGCGTCGGCTCGGGTTTGGGCACCGCCGCCGTGATCGTCATGGACAAGTCGACCGACGTCGTCCGCGCGATCAGCCGTATCTCATACTTCTACAAGCACGAGAGCTGCGGCCAGTGCACGCCGTGCCGCGAGGGCACCGGCTGGATGTGGCGCGTGATGGAGCGGCTGCGCACCGGCGACGCCGAAATCGGCGAGATCGACATGCTCCAGCAGGTGACCAAGCAGGTCGAGGGTCATTCGATCTGCGCATTGGGCGACGCCGCCGCGTGGCCGATCCAGGGGCTGATCAAGCATTTCCGCCCCGAGCTGGAACGCCGGATTAACGAACGCACAGGAACGACCGGGAGCCTCGCTCCCATGCAGGAAGCTGCCGAGTAATGCCGAAGCTTAAAGTAGACGGGATCGAGGTCGAGGTGCCTGCCGGTGCCACGGTTCTCCAGGCGTGCGAGGCCGCGGGCAAGGAGATCCCGCGTTTCTGCTATCACGAGCGGCTTAGCATCGCGGGCAATTGCCGCATGTGCCTGGTCGAGGTGAAGCCCGGGCCGCCCAAGCCGCAGGCGTCGTGCGCGCTTCCCGCCGCGGACAATCAGGAAGTGTTCACCACGACACCGATGGTGAAGCATGCCCGCGAGGGCATCATGGAATTCCTGCTGATCAATCACCCGCTCGACTGCCCGATATGCGATCAGGGTGGCGAGTGCGACCTGCAGGACCAGTCGGTCGCCTATGGCCGCGGGCGCTCGCGCTTCGCCGAGAACAAGCGTGCGGTGACCGAGAAGTACATGGGGCCGATCGTCAAGACGATCATGACCCGGTGCATACAGTGCACGCGCTGCGTCCGTTTCGCGGAGGAAGTCGCGGGCGTGGAGGAAATCGGCGCGATCTATCGCGGCGAGAACATGCAGATCACCAGCTATCTTGAGGAAGCGGTGACGAGCGAGCTGTCGGGCAACGTCGTCGACCTGTGCCCCGTCGGCGCGCTGACCAGCAAGCCCTACGCGTTCGAGGCGCGGCCGTGGGAGCTGCGCAAGACGCTGTCGATCGACGTGATGGATGCGGTCGGCACGAACATCCGTTTGGACGCGCGCGGGCGGCAGGTGCTGCGCGCGGTGCCGCGCGTCAACGACGACGTGAACGAGGAGTGGGCGACCGACAAGACGCGGCACGCGGTCGATGGGCTCGTGCGCAAGCGGCTCGACCGCCCGTACGTGCGCCGCGACGGCAAGCTGTACCCGGTCACGTGGGACGAGGCGTTCGCGACGATCGCCGCGGTCGACCACGGTGACTCGGTCGCGGCCGTTGCTGGCGATCTGGTCGATTGCGAGACGATGTTCGCGGCGAAGGCGCTGCTGAACGAACTGGGCGATGCCAAGCTTGAGGGCCGCCAGACCGGTATGGACTATGACACGTCCAGCTTGGCGGCGGTAAACTTCAACACCACCATCGCCGGGGTCGAGGAAGCGGACGCGATCCTGCTCGTCGGCACCAATTTGCGCTGGGAAGCGGCGCTGGTGAACACGCGCGTGCGCAAGGCGATCAAGCGCGGCGCCAAGGTGTTCGCGATCGGCCCCGAGACCGAGCTGACCTACAAGGTCGAGTGGCTGGGCGACGACCTGTCGATCCTGGGCAACCTGCCCGAGATAGTCACGAACGCGTTCGGCAAGGCCGAGCGTCCGATGGTGATCGTCGGCGGTGCGGCGCTGAAGGGCGCGCACGGCGCGGCGCTGGGTCTGGTCAACAGCCTCAACCTGGTGCGTGACGGCTGGAATGGCTTCAACGTCGTCCACATGGCGGCGAGCCGGATGGGCGGACTGATGCTCGGTTACGCGTCGAAGGGCGGAATCGCCGACCTGCATGACGCCAAGCTCGCCTTCTTCCTCGGTGCGGACGAGTGCGACTTCACGAAGTTCACCGGGTTCAAGGTGTTCGTCGGTCATCACGGTGATCGCGGCGCGCATCATGCCGACGTGATCCTGCCGGGCGCGAGCTATGCCGAGAAGTCGGGGACGTTCGTCAACCTCGAGGGCCGCGTCCAGCGTGGCGAGCGCGCCGGTTTCCCGCCAGGCGACGCGCGCGAGGACTGGGCGATCTTCCGCGCGCTGTCGGACAAGCTCGGCAAGACCCTGTCGTTCGACACGCTGGAGGAACTGCGCGCGACGATGGCGCTCGACTGCCCCGATCTGGCGACGCTCGGGCTCAGGACGTTCGCGTGGAACCCGCCGTCGCTGGCGACCACGGCGTCGGGCCGGATCGAGGGCTATCCAATCAAGGACTTCTACCTCACCAATGCGATCTGCCGCGCGTCGCCCACGATGCAGCGCTGCTCGGCGGAACTGATCCACGGTGAGAGCTTCGCGGAGGCAGCGGAGTGACCGGCTTCTTCAACACAACGCTGGGCCTGTCGTACGGCTGGTCGTGGTTCCTGGCGACGATCATCGGCATCCTCGTGATCGCGCTGCCGCTCATGCTGGCGGTGGCGATGATCATCTACGCCGATCGCAAGATCTGGGCGGCGATGGCGCTGCGCCGCGGCCCCAACGTCGTCGGCCCTTTCGGCCTGCTGCAGAGCTTCGCCGATGGCCTGAAGGTGTTCCTGCAGGAGACGATCGTCCCCTCGGCAGCGAATCGCGGGCTGTTCCTGCTCGCGCCGATCATCACCTTCACGGTCGCGCTGATTGTCTGGGCGGTGGTGCCGTTCCAGCCGAGTGTCGTGCTCGCCGACATCAACGTCGGGTTGCTCTATGTGCTCGCGGCGTCGTCGCTCGGCGTTTACGGCATCATCCTGGCGGGCTGGTCATCGAACTCGAAATACCCGTTCTTCTCCGCGATCCGCGCCGCGGCGCAGATGGTCAGTTACGAGGTCGCGATCGGTTTCGTGCTGATCTCGGTCGTGATGTGGGCGGGGACGTTCAACCTGACTGGGATCGTCGAGGCGCAGAAGGGGTTGTACGGCTTCATCAACGGCTTCGCGTTCAATCCCCTGCTGTTCCCGATGGCGGTCGTGTTCCTGATCTCGTCGCTGGCGGAAACGCAGCGCGCCCCGTTCGATCTGACCGAGGCGGAGTCGGAACTCGTCGCCGGTTACCAGACCGAGTACAGCTCGATGAGCTTCGCGCTCTACTGGCTGGGCGAGTACGCCAACGTGCTGTTGATGTGCACGCTGAACGCGACGCTGTTTTGGGGCGGATACCTGCCGCCGTTCGACTGGGCACCGCTATATGTCGTGCCGGGCATCATCTGGCTGTTCGCCAAGATCCTGTTCTTCTTCTTCGTGTTCTCCTGGATCAAGGCAACCGTGCCGCGCTACCGCTACGACCAGCTGATGCGGCTGGGGTGGAAGGTGTTTCTGCCGCTGTCGCTGTTCTGGGTGTTCCTGGTGTCGGGCGTGCTGATGTTTATGCGCGTGGGAGTTTGAGATGAGTATCGCGCAGACGATCAAGTCGTTCACGCTGTGGGAGTTCGTGAAGGCGCACGCCCTCACGCTGAAGTACTTCTTCAAACCCAAGGCGACGATCAACTATCCGTTCGAGAAGAACCCGCTGTCACCGCGTTTCCGCGGCGAGCACGCGCTGCGCCGCTATCCCAACGGCGAGGAACGCTGCATCGCGTGCAAACTGTGCGAGGCGGTGTGCCCGGCGCAGGCGATCACGATCGAGGCCGAGCCGCGCGACGACGGCAGCCGCCGCACGACGCGCTACGACATCGACATGACCAAGTGCATCTACTGCGGCCTGTGTCAGGAAGCGTGCCCGGTCGATGCGATCGTCGAGGGACCGAATCTCGATTTCGCGACGGAAACGCGCGAGGAGTTGATCTACGACAAGGCCAAGCTGCTCGACAACGGCGACCGTTGGGAGCGCGCGATCGCCGCGAACCTTGCCGCCGACGCACCGTACCGTTAAGCGCGCGGCCAAGACCGACAGCCGCCGGAATAGACAGGCCAAAAGGGGCTCGTAGAATATCGTGATACAGGCGCTCGCCTTTTACCTGTTCGCGCTCGTCGTGCTGCTCTCAGGCGCCATGACGATCCTGTCGCGCAACCCGGTCCATTCCGTGCTGTGGCTGATCCTGGCGTTCTTCAACGCCGCCGGCCTGATGGTGCTGGTGGGCGCGGAGTTCATCGCGATGCTGCTCGTCATCGTCTACGTCGGCGCCGTCGCGGTGCTGTTCCTGTTCGTCGTCATGATGCTCGACATCGATTTCGCCGAGCTGAGGGCAGGATTCGTGCGCTATGCGGCGCTCGGGCTGCTGCTCGCGGTCGCGCTGGTCGCGGAGATCCTGATCGGTGTCGGTGCGTGGAGCGCGGGCGGGATCAATCTCGCGCGACGCGCGGCGCCGACCGATGCGACGGTGCCGAACATCGAGGCGATCGGGCAGCTGCTCTACACGCGCTATCTGTTCATCTTCGAAGGCGCCGGGCTGGTGTTGCTGGTCGCGATGATCGGCGCGATCGTGCTGACGCACCGCGAGCGGTCGGGGTCGCGCTATCAGAATATCGCGCGGCAGAACGCGCGCCGTCCGCAGGATGCGACGCGCAACGTGCGGCCCGAAATCGGGCAGGGAGTGCAATTGTGAGCGGCGAAATTGCGGGCGGCGTCGGCCTGATCCACTATCTGGTCGTGGCGGCGCTGCTGTTCACGATGGGGGTGCTGGGCATCTTCCTCAACCGCAAGAACATCATCGTCATCCTGATGGCGATCGAGCTGATCCTGCTGGCGGTGAACATCAATCTGGTCGCCTTCTCGGCCGCGCTGCACGATCTGGTCGGTCAGGTGTTCGCGATGTTCGTGCTGACGGTGGCGGCGGGCGAGGCCGCGATCGGGCTCGCCATCCTGGTCATCTTCTTCCGAGGTCGCGGCTCGATCTCGGTCGACGATCCCAGCCGGATGAAGGGATAAGACGTCCGTGCACTCGATCCTCTTCATTGTCTTCCTGCCGCTCGTCGCGGCCGCGATCGCCGGGCTGGGTAACCGCTCGCTGGGCGTGGTGCCGGCCAAGGTCATCACGACCGGCGCGTTGTTCGTGTCGTGCCTGCTGTCGTGGCCGATCTTCATCGGTTATCTGAGCGGCAACGCCGAGGCGACCGTCGCGCCGGTGCTCCACTTCATCACCTCGGGCACGTTCGACGTGTCGTGGGCGCTGCGTGTCGACGCGCTGACCGCGGTCATGCTGGTCGTCATCACCAGCGTCTCTGCGCTCGTTCACCTCTACTCGTGGGGGTACATGGCGGAGGACCCGGATCAGCCGCGCTTCTTCGCGTACCTTTGCCTGTTCACCTTTGCGATGCTGATGCTCGTGACCGCGGACAATCTGATCCAGATGTTCTTCGGCTGGGAAGGCGTTGGCCTTGCCAGCTACCTGCTGATCGGTTTCTGGTTCCGTAAGCCGAGCGCCAACGCGGCCGCGATCAAGGCTTTCGTCGTCAACCGCGTCGGCGACCTGGGCTTCATGCTCGGCATCTTCGGCACCTATCTGGTGTTCAACACCGTCTCGATCCCTGCAATCCTGGCCGCCGCGCCGTCGATGGCGGGGTCGACAATCGGGTTCCTGTGGTTCCGTGCCGACACGATGACGGTGCTGTGCCTGCTGCTGTTCGTCGGCGCGATGGGCAAGTCGGCGCAGCTCGGTCTTCACACCTGGTTGCCCGACGCGATGGAGGGCCCGACCCCCGTCTCGGCGCTGATCCACGCCGCGACGATGGTGACCGCGGGCGTGTTCATGGTGTGCCGCCTGTCGCCAATGTTCGAGACCAGTCCGACCGCTTTGGGCTTCGTCACCTTTATCGGTGCCGCGACCTGCCTGTTCGCGGCGACGATCGGCACGACGCAGACCGACATCAAGCGCGTGATCGCTTATTCGACCTGCTCGCAGCTCGG
>NZ_CAJYVU010000155.1 GCF_913778135.1 uncultured Sphingomonas sp.
GCATCTTGGGATCGTTGGCGATCGCCTTGCGCAGGTCGGTGACGGGCGTATCGGCGGGCTTGCCGCGGTTCCACGCCGCATTCACCGCGTAGGACAGCGCATTGTAGCGCGCGTCGGTCTTCCACCCCACCTCGCGCGTGACGAAATCGACCATCGCGCTCGTTGTCGGCGCGATCAGCGCGTCGAGGATCGGATCGTTCGACTGCTGACTCGGCGACCAGGGGAAGGGGTCGAACGCGGTGACGTTCGAATCGTAGACGCTGCCGATCGTGCCCTCGCTCCTGTGCACTTCGCGCAGGTACGTGCGGCTGTCGACACGCCCGCCCAGCCGCTGGACCAGGGCGGGATCGAGCCCGGTCAATTGCGTGACACGGCTCACGATCCGGCTCGTCGCCTGCGGGTCCGACCGCCCACGCAGCAGGTCGCGCGCAAAGTCGCCGCGGGTGTAATCCTCTACCGCCTGCATCGCCGCCGGGGTCAGCCGGCCCTGTCGCTCCAGGTTCGCCGCCGCCATCGACGGCAGGTCGATCATCCACGGCAAGGGCGACAGCGCAGTCGCGTCGTCGCCCGATGCCGGATCGAGATACGGCGACACCATGATCAGGCCGTTGATCCCGACACCGATCTGCGATTGCAATTCATAGGCTATGCGCGGCGCGCGGTATCCGCCGTAGCTCTCACCCATCACGTACTTCGGACTGCGCAGCCGGCCCTCCTTGACCAGCCAGTCGTAGACGACCTTGGACAGGTATTTGATGTCGGGATCGTTGGCGTAAAACGCCTTTTTCGTCTCGTCCTCGCCTACCAGGCTGCGGCTGAACCCGGTGCCGATGGGGTCGATGAAGACCAGGTCGGTGAAATCGAGCCAGGTGTTGGGATTGTCGCTCGCGATCGGCGCGTCCGAGGGCGCGTCTCCCTGCGCGCCGAACTGCACCCGCTTGGGGCCGACTGCGCCCATGTTGAGGTACACCGATGCCGCGCCGGGGCCGCCGTTAAACGCGAAGGTGACGGGACGCGCCGGATCGCGGCCGGGCACCGTATAGGCGGTGTAGACGACCTGCCCGATCTCCTTGCCGCTCTCGTCGCGAACCGGCAGCGTGCCGACCGTTGCGCGGTAGCTGAGCACGCGCCCGCCGACGCGCACGCTCTGCGCGATCGTGCGATCGGCGGGCAGCGGGGGCAGCTTGGTGCCGTCGTCGGTCTTCTTCTCGACCGTGGTGGTCGTCTTCTCCTGCGCGACCGCGGGGGTGACGGTCGCGAGCATCAGGCCCGCGGCTAGCAGGCGGATCGGCAAGCGGTGTGGCTGTGGCAAGTGATATTCCCTCTCTCGCCAGCAACTTACCGTGCGCACCGCACGGCGCAATCCGGCCGCAAGGGAAAAGTGATGTTATCCGACCGAGAGATACTCCTCCACGCCATCGGCCTTCTGCGCCATACCCGGCACTTCGTTCAGCTGTCTCAGCTCGGTGAAGCCGCCGCGTTCCTCGCGGTAGCGGACGATCTCGGCGCCGTGCCCTGCGAGCATCGGCACCGTGTCGAGTTCGTCGGCGCTGGCGGTGTTCAGATCGATCATGCGTGTCGCTCCTGCGGGATAGAAGCGGTGAACAACCTGCGCGCGGCTCCGATCCGCCTCTCACGGCGTTGAAGGCGCCATGCTGGTATTTCTCGATTTCGAAGCCTCGTCGCTGTCCAAGCGGAGTTTCCCGGTAGAGGTCGCCTGGGTGTTCGAGGACGGCCGCAGCGAGAGCCACCTGATCCGCCCTGCGCCCTTGTGGGACGATTGGGACGACGCGGCCGAGGCGATCCACCGCATCGGGCGCGCCGAGCTCGATCAGCACGGCGAGGATCACGCGGCAGTCGCACGTCGCATGGTCGCCGAGCTTTCCGGCCACGATCTGCTGGCGAGCGCGCCGTCGTGGGATGGCAAGTGGCTGAGCGTGCTGCTGCGCGCCGCCAAGCTGCCGCGCCACAGCCTGCGGCTGCGCGACAGTGACGACGCGCACCGCGACCGCGCGCACGCGATCCTCTCGCAGGCATTGTCGGGCAACGCGCTGGCGTCCGCGGTCGCCGAGGTACTCGAACAGAGCGAGCCTCGAAAAGAAGGAGAGGCGCCTGCGCACCGCGCGCTCGCGGACGCGCAGGAGGAGCATGCGCGCTGGCTGGCGGTCGGCCGCCTCGCGCGCGAGCGCGTAGCCTAGTCGATCTCGCCGCGTGCGAAGGCGGCGGCGTGCGCGACATCGTCTCCGCCGGGCCGCACGCCGGTATAGAGCACGAACTGCTCCAGCGCCTGTAGCACCGCCACGTCTGCGCCAGCGATCGTCACCTTTCCCGCTGCCCGCGCCGCGCGCAGGAACGGCGTTTCCGCTGGCAGCGCGACGACCTCGATCGCGACCGCGCAGCGCGCGATCACGTCGGGCGCGAAGGCGAGGGCGGCTTCGTCGCTGCCGCTCATCCCGATCGGCGTCGCGTTGACGAGCACCGCCGCACCGTCGCCGACTTGGGCCTGCCACTCGAAGCCGTAGCTGGCGGCAAGCACGCGGCCCTTGTCCGCGTTGCGCGCGACGATCGTGCCGCTCCGATGTCCACGATCGCGCAGCGCTGCCGCGACCGCTTTCGCCATGCCGCCCGATCCGCGCAGGCTGAACGGCAGGGCCGGATCAACGCCGGCGCGATCAAGCAGGTCGCGCACCGCGCTATAATCGGTGTTGTAGCCAGTCAGCCGCCCGTCGTCGTTGACGATCGTGTTGACGCTGTCGATCGCCGCGGCGGAGCCTGCGAGGCCGTCGAGCAGCGGGATCACCGCTTCCTTGAACGGCATCGACACCGCGCAGCCACGCACACCGAGCGCGCGTATGCCGCGCACGGCGCCGTCCAGATCATCGGTGATGAACGCCTTGTAGACGTAGTCGAGCCCCAGCCGCTCGTAGAGGCGATTGTGGAAGCGCGAGCCGAAGTTGCCCGGCCGTGCGGCAAGCGACATGCACAATCGCGTGTCACGCCCGATCGGCGGCCGTGGTTGACGAGCGGTCATGCGGTCCGATGGTCCTGTTCGGCGCAGGCCGGTACGTTCTCGCGGCACAATCCGTCAATCTGCGCATCGATGCAGGCAAGCAGCGGCGCGAATACCGCACGATCGGTCTGCCGTGGCCACAATACCCGCCGGTGCAACACGCCCGATGCAA
>NZ_CAJYVU010000156.1 GCF_913778135.1 uncultured Sphingomonas sp.
CTCGAGATCAAGCGCGAGCGGATCGTCCGTGCCGACGCACGCGCCAACGTCGCGAACGAGCATCGGCTGCTGAGCGAGTTCGGCAACATGGCGCTGCGCAGCGACGGCATCATGCCGCTCTACGCGACGCTCAAGGCAGTAAACGAGGATTTGTGGGAGATCGAGGACGCGATCCGCGAGCAGGAGGCAGCGGGCACGTTCGGCACCGAGTTCGTCCAGCTCGCCCGCGCCGTCTACCACAAGAACGACGAGCGCGCCGCGATCAAGCGCGCGATCAACCTGCAGCTCGGCTCCGAACTGATCGAGGAAAAGAGCTACGCCGACATGCGCGCGGTACCCGCCGCCGTGCAGCAGGTGCCGATGTTCATGGCCGCTCGTTGAGCGCAACCAGCCGCGTCCCCGTATCGCTCAGCTCCAGCGTCGTGACCGAGCCCGGATCGCAGTCGAAGCCGTAGATGGCGGTGAAGGGCAGGCCGAAATGGCGTGCGACCAGACCGCGGATCACGTCGCAGTGGGTAACGCATAGCGCGGGTGCGTCGCCGGCCGGGAGCGCGTGGATGTAGCGCCACGCGCGCTCGACCGCCTGCGCCATCGTCTCGCCGTCGGGGCAGCGCGCGGTGTCGCGTTCGGCGTTCCACTTCGCCCACCGAGAATCGTCACCTAGCGCCGCGAACGACTGTCCGGTGAAGGTGCCGAAGTCGATTTCGTCGAGTGCCGGAGCGATTAGCGGCAACAGGCCGCGTCGATGCGCTACCGGCTCAGCGGTTTGTCGCGTCCGGGCTCGCGGGCTGGTGTGGATCGAAGCGATCGGTGTGCGGTCGAGCCACGTCGCCAACCGCTCGGCCTGCACATGCCCTTCGTCGCTCAGTGCGATCTCCGAACGACCGCTCAGGATGTGACCGACCTCGACGTGGACTCCGTGGCGGGCGAGCAATATCGTGCGGGTCATGACGCCTTCGTCGGTTAGCGGCGAGCCGCCCGCAACCACGATCGAGGAAAAAAGTTGCGGCCGCGCAACAATTTGTTGGAACCAAGCTAAGTAGAAGATGTTCTTCTACCCGTATGGCGTTGGTGGCCGTGCTGTGTCGTTGATCCAGATCAATGTCGTTCCCGCCCACCGACGCTGACCGGGGTGGGAGAATATATGGAAACGGTGCTGATCACGGGGGGCGCGGGGTTTATCGGGCGCTTTGTCGCGGACGAACTGCTCGCGCGTGGCAACAAGGTGCGCGTGCTCGACAGCCTGATCGAGCAGGTTCACGGCGATGTTGAACGCCCGCCGCTCCTCAGCGACGAGGTCGAGCTGATCCGCGGCGACGTGCGCAACGGTGACGTGGTGGCGAAAGCACTCAAAGGCGTCGACAGCGTCGTCCACCTAGCGGCAGAGGTCGGCGTCGGGCAGTCGATGTACGAGGTCGAGCGCTATACCTCGACCAACGACGTCGGCACCGCGGTGCTGTTCGAGAAGCTGATCGACCAGCCGGTGCGTCGCGTCGTCACCGCCTCGTCGATGTCGATCTACGGCGAGGGATTGTACCGCGACGCCGACGGCAAGCTGGTGCAAGATGCGGAGCGCAAAGGCCTGCGCGACGGCCTGACCAACTGGGAGCCGGTTGACGCGCAGGGTCGCCCGCTGAAAGCGGTCGCGACGCCCGAGTGGAAGCGACCCAATCTGTCGTCGATCTACGCGCTCAACAAATATGTGCAGGAGCGCACCACCCACATCATGGCCGCGCCCTACGGCATGGAGGGCGTCTGCCTGCGGCTGTTCAACGTCTACGGGCCCGGACAGTCGCTATCGAATCCGTACACCGGCGTGCTCGCGATCTTCGCCTCGCGGCTGCTCAACGGTCAGCAGCCGATGATCTTCGAGGATGGCGAGCAGCGGCGCGATTTCGTTCACGTCTGCGACGTGGCGCGCGCCTTCGCCGACGCGCTGACGCTGCCGCAAGCAGCGGGCGGCACGTTCAACATCGGTTCGGGCCACCACCGCTCGGTTCGCGAGGTCGCGACCGAACTGGCGCAGGCGATGGGCAAGAACGACATCTCGCCGCAGGTCGTCGGCAAGGCGCGGATCGGCGACATCCGCCACTGCTTCTGCGACACCACGCTCGCCAAGGAGCAGCTCGGCTTTGAGGCGACCCAGGACTTTCAGGCGGGGCTCGCCGTGCTCGCCGAGTGGGTCGCGCAGCAGACCGCCGAGGACAAGGTAGAGAAAATGCGCGCCGAACTCGACAAGCGCGGGCTGGTCGCGTGACGTCCGGGGGGGCGGCTGGCGCGAGCGAGACAGGAGTGGGGCCGGTCCTCGTCACCGGCGGCGCGGGGTTCATCGGTGCCAATCTCGCGTGGCGGCTGGCGGAGAGCGGGCGCGACGTGATCGTGTACGACGCGCTCGCGCGCGCGGGCGTGCGCCGCAACCTCGACTGGCTGCGCAGCCGCCACGGCAATCGCGTCCGCTTCATCGAGGCCGATGTGCGCGACGCGGAGCGGGTCACGGAGGCGGTGAAGGGCGCGTCGGCGGTGTTCCACTTCGCCGCGCAGGTGGCGGTCACCACCAGCCTCGCCGACCCGATGGACGATTTCGCGACCAACATCGCGGGCACGCTCAACGTGCTGGAGGCGGTGCGCCATCACGCACCCGAGGCTCCGGTGATCTTCGCGTCGACCAACAAGGTCTATGGCGACCTGACGGATCTCGATTTCGCGCTGGAGGGCGACCGCTACGTGCCGGTGGATGCCAACGTGCGCGCGCACGGGATCTCGGAGGCGCGGCCGCTCGATTTCCACACGCCCTACGGCGTGTCGAAGGGGGCGGCCGACCAGTATGTGCTCGACTATGCGCGCAGCTACGGCCTCAGGTCCGCGGTGATGCGGATGAGCTGCATCTACGGCCAGCGCCAGATGGGCACCGAGGATCAGGGCTGGGTGGCGCATTTCCTGATCAGTGCACTCGAGGGCCGCCCGATTACGCTCTACGGCGACGGTTGCCAGGTGCGCGATATCCTCGACGTGTCGGACGCGGTCGACGCCTATCTCGCCGCCTGGGCGCGGATCGACGAGGTCAAGGGCCGCGCGTTCAACCTGGGCGGCGGGCCCGACAATGCGGTCAGCTTGCGCGTCCTGCTCGACCACATCGCCGAGGTGACCGGACGCACCGTCGACGTGCGCCACGACGACTGGCGCGCGGGCGACCAGCGTTACTTTGTCGCCGACACGCGTGCGGCGGAGGAAGCGCTCGGACTCGAGCGCCGCGTCGACTGGCGCGACGGCGTCGCGCGGCTCGCCAACTGGCTGAGCGCCGAACATGCGACGGCACCCGTAGAGGCTGCTGCGTGACGCGTTTGCTGATGACGGCCGACGCGGTCGGCGGCGTGTGGCAATACGCGCTCGAACTCGCCGCCGCGCTGCGCCCACTGGGTGTCGAGGCGCATCTGGCGGTACTCGGTCCTACGCTGTCGACGGCGCAGCGTGATCGTGCGGAGGCGCTCGGCATCGGCGTGACCGAAACAGGGCTGCCGCTCGACTGGCTCGCGCGTGATGCAACCGAGGTGCGGCGCACCGGCGATGCGCTGGCGAGAATCGCCGCGCTGCACGGTGCCGACGTGGTGCAGGTGAACCAGCCCGCCTTTGCGCTCGCCGATTATGCGATGCCGGTCGTCGCAGTCGCGCATTCTTGCGTCGCGTCATGGTGGGACGCGGTCGAGCACGGACCGCTGCCCGTCGATCTCGCGTGGCAGGCGGCGCTGACCGGCGATGGTCTCGCGCGCGCCGACGTGGCGGTGTGCCCGTCGGACGCGCTCGCCGACACGCTCGCACGTCTCTACGCGCTGCCGCGCCGCCCGCGCGTGGTTCATAACGGCCGCACTGCGGTGGCGAGCGCGGGTGCACTCGCCGGCACCGTGTTCACCGCCGGCCGGCTGTGGGATCGCGGCAAGGACGTGGCGACGCTCGATCGTGCCGCTGCGCAGGTGGCGCTGCCATTCGAGGCAGCCGGACCGCTCTCGGGGCCAAACGGCGAGCGGGTCGCGTTCGCGCATCTCCATACGCTCGGCATGTTGTCAGACGGCGATGTCGCCGCCCGGCTCGCCACGCGTCCGATCTTCGCCTCGGCGGCGCGCTACGAACCGTTTGGGCTCGCGGTGCTCGAGGCCGCGTCGGCGGGCTGCGCATTGGTGCTGTCCGATATTCCGACTTTCCGCGAATTGTGGGACGGCGCGGCGCGTTTCGTGAGTATGGGAGACGACGCCGGTTTCGCGCTCGCGATCGAAGCGCTCGCCGCCGACCCGGTCGGACGCCACGAGGCCGGCGAGCGCGCCCGCGTTCGCGCCGCGCGCTACACGCCCGCCGCCAACGCGCGCGGCATGGCGGCGATTTACGCACGCGCGTGCGCGCCGCAGAAGCGGGCGGCGGCATGAGGATCGTCTACTTCACGCACAGCCTCGCCTCGTGCTGGAACCACGGCAACGCGCATTTCGTCCGCGGCGTGCTCTCCGAATTGATCGCGCGCGGTCACGACGTGCAGGCCTATGAGCCGGCGGACAGCTGGAGCTTGCAGAACCTCGTCGCCGATGGCGGCGATGACGCGCTCGCGCCGTATCGCGCCGCCTATCCCGAGCTCACGTCCGCCACTTACACCCCCGGCGACGATGTGGCGGCGATGGTCGACGGCGCCGACCTCGTCATCGTGCACGAGTGGAACGCGCACGATCTGGTCGCCGAGGTTGGTCGTTTGCGCAAAGGCGGCGCGCCGTGGACATTGCTGTTCCACGACACGCATCACCGCATCGTCAGTCTGCCGCACGAGATGGATGCGTACGACCTCTCGGGCTACGACGGCGTTCTGGCGTTCGGCGAGACGCTGTCGGAGCAATACCGCGCACGCGGCTGGGGCAAGCGCGTCTGGACCTGGCACGAGGCCGCCGACACACGCCGTTTCAAGCCGCTGGACAGCGAGACCCGTGAAAGCGTGGTGTGGATCGGCAATTGGGGTGATGGCGAGCGGACGCGCGAGATCGAGGAATATCTGCTCCGTCCCGCGCAGGCCGCCGCGCTGCCGCTCGACATCTACGGCGTGCGCTATCCGGACGAGGCGCGCGCGATGCTGGCCCGCTACGGTGCCGGCTACCACGGCTGGGCGCCCAACGCGCGCGCGCCCGAGATCTTCGCCCGCGCGCTCGCCACCGTCCACGTGCCGCGCAATTATTACCGCACGATCCTGCCCGGCATTCCGACGATCCGCGTGTTCGAGGCGCTCGCCTGCGGCATCCCGCTCGCCAGCGCGCCGTGGGACGATGCGGAAGGGCTGTTCCGCCCGGGGCAGGACTTCCTCTACGCCACTGACGGCGAGCAGATGACGGACGTGCTGCGCCAAATCCGCGACGACGCATCCTTGCGCGCCTCGCTGATCGCCTCGGGGCTAGAGACGATCCGCACTCGTCACACCTGCGCGCACCGCGTCGACGAACTGACGACCATTCTGGACACGCTGGGCACCGACACCCGCGTGGGAGTTGCCGCATGAAGATCGCTTTCTACGGGTCGAGCCTGTTGTCGTCCTACTGGAATGGTGCTGCGACCTATTACCGTGGCATCCTGCGCGCGCTGGGTGAGCGCGGCTACGACATAACCTTCTACGAACCCGACGCGTTCGACCGCCAGCAGCACCGCGACATCGATCCGCCGGAATATGCCAAGGTCGTCGTCTATCCGGCCACCGTCGACGCGATGCGCGGCGTGCTCGCCGAAGCCGCGGGAGCCGACATCGTCGTCAAAGCGAACGGCGTCGGTGTGTTCGATGCCGAACTACTCGAAGGCGTGATCGCCAACGCAAACCCGCACGCGCTCAAGATCTTCTGGGACGTCGACGCCGCCGCGACGCTCGACGAGATGCGTGCCGATGCCGGCCACCCGGTGCGCGCGGCGCTGCCGGGGCTCGACATGGTGCTGACCTACGGCGGCGGCGCGCCCGTCGTCGACGCTTACACCGGCTTCGGTGCGAAGGACTGCGTGCCGGTCTACAATGCGCTCGATCCGCAGACGCATCATCCGGTCGAGGCGGACCCGCGGTTCGCCTGCGACCTCGCGTTCCTCGGCAATCGCCTGCCCGATCGCGAGGCACGCGTGGAGGAGTTCTTCCTGCGCCCCGCCGCGCTCCTCGCCGACCAGCAGTTCCTGATCGGCGGCAACGGCTGGGAGACGAAGGCGATGCCCGGCAACGTCCGCCACCGCGGCCACGTTTTCACCGCCGAGCATAACGCGTTCAACTGCACGCCGCGGGCGGTGCTGAACGTCGCGCGCGATTCGATGGCGCACATCGGCTTCTCCCCCGCCACTCGCGTGTTCGAGGCCGCGGGCGCCGCCGCCTGCCTCATTACCGACGCGTGGGAGGGGATCGAGCTGTTCCTCAAACCCGACGAGGAAGTGCTGGTCGCGCGTGACGGGCAGGACGTGGCCGACCACCTGTCCGCGCTCACCACCGAGCGTGCGGCGGCGATCGGGCAGGCGGCGCTCAAACGCGTGCTCGCCGAACACACCTATGATCTGCGCGGCGAGCAGGTCGACGCTTTGTTCAAGGCTCATGCGGCGCGCGAGGTGACGCCGGCATGAAGCTCGTCGTCCTCGGCCTCAGCCTCGGCTCGTCGTGGGGCAACGGCCACGCCACCACCTTCCGCGCGTTGTTGAAGGCCTATGCCGCGCGCGGGCACGAGGTCGTGTTCCTTGAACGCGAGGTGCCGTGGTACGCCGGCGCGCACCGAGATCTGGTCGACCCCGATTGGTGTCGGCTCGATTATTACCGCGACCTCGATCACCTTGGCCGTTGGCGCGAGGAAATTACCGCGGCGGACGCGGTGATCGTCGGCAGCTACGTGCCCGATGGCGTCGCGGTCGGGAGGCTGGTGCAGGAGTGGGCGCGGGGCACCACCGCCTTCTACGACATCGATACCCCGGTCACGCTTGCCAAGCTCGCGCGGGGCGATTTCGAATATCTCTCGCCCGAGATCATCCCCGATTATGACGTCTATCTGTCGTTCACCGGCGGTCCGACGCTGCGCCACCTGGAAGATCACTACGGTTCGCCAATGGCGCGCGCGCTCTACTGCTCGGTCGACGCCGAAGCGTACGTGCCCCTCGACATGCCGAAGAAGTGGGACCTGACCTATCTCGGCACCTACAGCGACGATCGCCAGCCGACGCTCGAGCGGCTGCTGCTATACGTCGCCCGCGCCGCGCCCAACCGTCGCTTCGCGGTCGCGGGGCCGCAATACCCCGACACGATCCAGTGGCCCGACAATGTCGAGCGGATCGAGCATCTGCCCCCGGCCCAGCATGCCGCCTTCTACGGCGCCAGCCGCGCGACGCTGAACGTGACGCGGGCGGACATGATCGCCGCCGGCTGGTCGCCCTCGGTGCGCATCTTCGAGGCAGCGGCGTGCGGGACGCCGATCATCTCCGATCGCTGGGACGGGTTGACCGAGCTGCTGGGTGACGGTCGCGAGATCCTGCTGGTCGATACCTGCGCCGACATGCTCGCCGCGCTTGGTCGCCGCGACCTCGAACAGATCGGACTGGCGGGGCGACAGCGCGTGCTCGCCGAACATACCGCCGCGCACCGGGCCGCAGAGCTCGAGCGCCACTTGAATGAAGCCGCCGAGCACGCGCGCGACCGCGCGCGCGTCACGGCATGATGGAGAAGAACATGGACACTATCCTGGTCGCCGGCGGCGCCGGCTTCATCGGATCGCATCTGTGCCGCGCGCTGAGCGACGCCGGGCATCGCGTCATCTGCCTCGACAATCTGCAGACCGCACGGCCCTCGAACCTCAAGTTGCTCGAGGACCTGCCCAACTTCACCTTCGTCGAGGCCGACATCGTCAACGCGCTGCCCGCCAGCGTGACGGAGGCGCCCAACTTGACGCGCATCTACAATTGCGCCTGCGCCGCCTCGCCGCCGCAGTACCAGGCAGACCCCGAACACACGATGCTGACCAACGTCGTCGGGACCAATCACCTGCTGCGCCTGGCGGAGAAGACCGGCGCGCGCTTCCTGCTGACCTCCACCAGCGAGGTCTACGGCGATCCGGAAGTACACCCGCAGGTCGAGGGCTATCGCGGTTGGGTCAGCTGCACGGGTCCTCGCGCCTGCTACGACGAGGGCAAGCGCGCGGCGGAAGCGATGACGTTCGACTTCGCGCGGATGGGACGCGCGGAGGTGCGGGTCGCGCGCATCTTCAACACCTACGGCCCGCACATGCATCCCGACGACGGGCGCGTTGTGTCGAACCTGATCTGCCAGGCGCTGACCGGGCGCGACATCACCGTCCACGGCGACGGCACGCAGACGCGCAGCTTCTGCTACGTCTCCGACATGGTGCGCGGATTGATGGCGCTGATGGAAAGCGACATCGACGGGTCGGAGCCGGTCAACATCGGCAACCCGGACGAGTTCACCATCAACGAGCTGCTCGGCATGGTGCTGGAACTGGTGCCGAACGCGGGCAAGGTCGTGAACACGCCGCTGCCGCAGGACGATCCCCGTCGCCGTCGCCCTGACATCAGCCGCGCGCGCGATGTGCTCGACTGGTCGCCGCGCGTGCCGTTGAGTGAAGGGCTGCCGATGACCGCGGAGTGGTTCGCGGAGGAAGTCGGCGCGGAGATAAGCGTGCGCGAAGCAGCGGAGTAGCGCCGTCGCTTTCCCGGTCGACATGCTTGATGTAGGTCAAGCATCGATGGGGAGAAAGATGATGCAATTCGACGCCGGCCGCGCTTTGATCGTCTATGCCGGGGTGCTCACGGGCGTGATTGCGTGGATCGGCTTGACCGCTGCGGCACCCACGACGCGGCAGGCGCGTTTCGATACGATCGACGTTGGGCGGATCAACGTGCGCGAGCCTGACGGCACGCTGCGCATGACGATCGCGAGTGCCGCGCAGGCGCCGGGCTTCATCGCCAAGGGGCGCGAGTGGCCGCGTCCCGACCGGCGCATGGCGGGCATGTTGTTCTTCAACGACGAGGGCACGGAGAACGGCGGCCTCATCTTTGCCGGGCGCGATGCGAATGGAAAGGCGTCAAGCGGCGGAAGCCTGACGTTCGATCGTTACCATCAGGATCAGGTCGTCCAGTTGTTCGGCTTCGAGGAAGGGCAGGAGCGTTCGGCCGGGATCAAGGTCAATGATCAGCCGGATGCGCGCCTCGACTTTGAGGGGGTGGACCGCGCGCGCCTTGCGCCAGCGGCGCAGCAGGACGCGGCATACCGCGCGGCCAACGTCGGCGGCACCCAGCGGCTGTTCGCCGGCCGGGCAAGCGATCGCTCGTCGCAACTCGTCCTACGCGACGGGCAGGGTCGTCGCAGGCTGGTCTTACGCGTGGCCGAAGACGGCGCCGCCTCGATCGATTTCCTCGATTCCGCGGGGAAGGTGACCCGAACCGTCAAACCGGAATGAACCGACGGGTGGCGCGGCACGCCGGTGCCGTCAGGCGACGGCTTACTCAGCCGCCTCAAGCATCGCGTCGCCCTCGTCCACGTCCGGCGTCTCGTCCGCATCGACGCCGCCGTCGAGTTCAGCCTCATCGGCCGCCAGTTCGGCTGCATCCTCAGGATAGATGCCGAACCGCGCCGCCACGTCGGGGGCGAAGCGGAGCAGGTCGGGGCGCAGCTTCAGTAGGCTGACATCCTTCGACTTACCCTCCATCATTACGTCGAAGACGAGCCCCTCGGCCATCCGCATAAAGGTCGCGAACTCGAACGGGTTGGTGAAGTCGGCGTGGCCGGTCCAGATCGGCGGGCGCAGTACGGTCTTTACGCGCGCATTCGCCTTTACCGGCGCCTTGGTCAGTTCGCCCTTCTTCGTCGTCTTGCCGCTGGCGCGCTGTTTCGCGGTGATCTTCTGCTTCACCTCGCGCATTTCGGTGCGGGGCGACGAGAAGTGCATCTTCGGGCGCACGCCCTCGGGCCAGGTGGCCAGGAACTTCTCGAACGTCTGGCGCATGTCGAGCCGCTGGGGGTTCAGACACCAGAAATGCTGGTAGTCGAACACGAGGCGCACGCCGGTCCGCTCGTGAATCCACAAGGCATCAGCGGCCGAGAAGCGGATGTCGTCGTTCTCCAGCACCAGCCGGCGCTGCACGTGCTCGGGGCATTTCTCCCACCCCTCGATCCAGCGCGCGCGACTTGCGTCATGGTCGTCGTAGACGCCGCCGACGTGGGTGATCATCACCGCCTCGTCGTCCAACCCCATGCGGTCGAGCATTTCCGCCTGGCTCGACAGATCCCAGATGCTCTTCTCCGTCAGCGCCGCGTCGGGGCTGTTGAGCAGCACGTATTGCGACGGATGGAACGACAGCCGGATGTCGAACTCGCGCGCTTTCTTGCCGAAGGCGGCCAGCTCGGCGTCGCTCTCCGCCACCATGTTGTGGAACTGCGGCATGTCGGGGTGCGTCGCATAGGGCGCGAGGTCCGACGATAGCCGGTACATGTCGAGCTTTTCCTTGGCGAGATAGTCGAGGATTTTCGACACCTCCTCGAGCGAGCATTTCAGGTGCGGGTTTTTCTGCCAGCGCCGCGTGTCGTTGCTCTTGAAGCCGGGCTTGCCCATCACCTTGACGGGAAAGCCGAGGCGCATTGGACGGGCAGGGTCGGTCATCGTGCATTACTCGTGCTGATTGAACCAGCCAACGCGCCGCCGTGCCCGCATGTTGCGCGCTTGTCAGACGCTGCGACATCTTTCCCGCGTGCGTTGCGCGAGGCACAAGGGCGCCATGACCTTTGCTCGCCGCTGCCTGTCCGCGCTTCTCGCGCTATCGCTGACGACACCGCTCTCCACGCCGGTGCTGGCGCAGCGCGAGGCCGATCCGCTCGCCGCGGTCGACCCGTTCATCGGCACGGGCGGGGAGGGGCACACCTTTCCGGGCGCGGTGGCGCCGTTCGGCATGGTGCAGCTGTCGCCCGACACCGACACGACTTGCGTCATCCGCGACTGCTATTCGCACGCGGCAGGCTATCGCTACGAGGACCCGACGATCCAGGGCTTCTCGCACACGCATTTCTCGGGCGCGGGGCACAGCGATCTGGGCGACTTCCTGCTGATGCCCGCGACCGGCGCCGCCGCCGACGTGAAGCTGGAGCCGGGCGACGCGAAGCAGCCGGGGTCGGGCTATCGCTCGCGTTTCTCGCACCGGAGCGAGCAGGCGACCCCCGGCTATTACTCGGTGCAGCTCGACGACGCGCACGTCCGCGCCGAGCTGACCGCGGGTACCCGCGTCGGCGTCCATCGCTACACCTTTCGCAGCGGCGACGAGGCACACCTGATCCTCGACCTGCGATCGAGCCTCTACAATTATCCGGGCAAGACGCTCTGGTCGTCGATCCGCCTACGCCCCGACGGCACGATCACCGGTAGCCGTCAGACACGCGGCTGGGCGCCCGACCGGCAGTTGTTCTTCGCGATGCGCTTCTCGCGCCCGATCACCAGTCACGCCTTCGTCAGCACCGAGACCGACGTGACCTACAAGGGGTTCCAGGGGCCGGGGCGCGGCAGCGATCGGCTGGCGGAGCGGAGCGGACGCGCGCTGGTCGGGCGGCTTGATTTCGGCAAGCTCGACAAACCGCTCGAGGTCACCGTCGCCATTTCGTCGGTCGACGAGGATGGCGCGATTGCGAACTTGAAGGCGGAGAGCGGCGGCTTCGACGCGGTGCGAAAGGCGACCACCGGTGCGTGGAAACAGGCGCTCGGCGTGCTCGACGTCGATGGCGACGCGTCGATGCGGAAGAACGTCATGACCGCGCTCTACCACAGCCTGATCGCGCCATCGGTGACGAGCGACGTCGACGGGCGCTGGCGCGGCCCCGACAATCAGGTGCACCGCGCGGAAGGGTACACCCAGCGCTCGACCTTCTCGCTGTGGGACACGTTCCGCGCCGAGCATCCGCTCCTCACGATAGTCCAGCCGGCCGAGGTCAATTCCGAGATCATCCGCTCGCTCATCGCCAGCCAGCAGGTCAGCCCCGACGGCATCCTGCCGGTGTGGCAGTTCCAGGGGCGCGAGACCTGGACGATGATCGGCTACCATTCGGTGCCCGTCATCGCCGACGCCTATCTGAAGGGCATCCGCGGGTTCGACGCGACGCAGGCGCTCGCCGCGATGATCAAGAGCGCGACTTACGCGCCCTACGGCGGACTCGCCGACCTGCCGGTGCTCCACTACATTCCGATCGACCACGAGCCTGAGGCGGCATCGAAGACGGTCGAATACGCTTATGACGATTGGACGATCGCGCAGATGGCACGCGCGATGGGGCGCGACGACGTGGCGACGTGGTTCGACGCGCGCGGGGGTTACTGGCGCAACACCTTCGATCCCAAGACTGGCTTCGTTCGCGCGCGCAAGGCCGACGGCACGTTCCGCGAACCGTTCGACCCGACGGCGATCAACTACGGCTCAGACTACACCGAGGGGAATGCTTGGCAATATTCGTGGTTCGTGCCGCAGGATCAGGCCGCGCTGTTCGAGGCGATGGGCGGGGATCAGGCCGCCGTTACCAAGCTCGACCAAATGTTCGATTACGATAATTCCAAGCTCGATTACTCCCACGCGGAGGACATCGCCGGGCTGATCGGTCAATATATCCACGGCAACGAGCCGAGCCACCATGTCGCCTATCTCTACGATCACGCAGGGCAACCGTGGCGAACGCAGTACCGCCTGACGCAGATCGTCAACTCGCAGTACAAGCCGACGTCGGACGGGCTCGCGGGGAACGATGACCTGGGTCAAATGTCGGCGTGGCTCGTCTTCACCGCGTTCGGCTTCTATCCGGTGACGCCCGGCAGCCTCGAATATGCGATCGGCCGCCCCTTCGTGCGCCGCGCCGCGCTCGACCTGCCGAACGGCAAGCGCTTCACCGTCGTTGCCGACAATTTCGGCCAGTCGCGCCCGTACATCGGCGCCGTCACGCTCAACGGGCGCCCGCTCGAACGGAGCTACCTGACCCACGCCGAGATCATGGCGGGCGGGGAACTCCGCTTCGCCATGTCGGCAGAGCCCAATTACAAATGGGCGACCGACAAACACGCGCGTCCCTTCTCCGCCTCGATCAAGCGCTGAGCGCCCGCATCCGGCCGCGTGGTGCGGGGTAGGGCGGGAACATTGCCCCATCCCGCCGATTTACCGCGACATCGAGCAGGAGCGTTTCGCGATGAAGATGGTGATGATCGGCCTTGGCCGGATGGGCGGCAACATGGCGCGCCGGTTGATGGACAAGGGGCATGAGATCGTCGCCTTCGACCGAGATGCCGATGCGGTCGCCAAGCTGGTCGAGGCGGGCGCTGAGGCTGCCACCTCGGTTGACGACGCACGTGCCAAGGCGGGGTCGCCGGTCGTGTGGTGGGTGATGGTGCCCGCGGGCGGAATCACCGAGAGCGTCATTACCAGCATCTGTGAGAATGCAGCCGAGGGCGAGATCGTCATCGACGGCGGCAATTCCTTCTACAAGGATGACATCCGGCGCGCGAGGGTTCTGGCGGAGAAGGGCGTCCACTACGTCGATGTCGGCACTTCGGGCGGCGTCTGGGGTCGCGAACGCGGCTATTGCATGATGATCGGCGGCCCCGACGAGATCGTCCGCCAGCTCGACCCGATCTTCTCGACGCTCGCACCCGGCATGGGAACGATCGAGCGGACCAAGGGTCGGCTCGGCGACGTAACCGACGCGCGCGCGGAAAACGGCTACATTCACGCCGGACCCGCGGGCGCGGGCCACTTCGTCAAGATGGTCCATAACGGGATCGAGTACGGGTTGATGCAGGCCTATGCCGAGGGGTTCGACGTGCTGAAGGGCAAGGCGTCGGAGAAGCTGCCCGAGGATCAGCGCTATGACCTCAATCTCACCGACATCGCCGAGGTATGGCGTCGCGGCAGCGTGATCTCGTCGTGGCTGCTCGACCTGACGGCGCTCGCGCTCGCCAAGGACGGCAAGCTCGAGGGTTTCTCGGGTCATGTCGCCGATTCGGGCGAAGGCCGCTGGACGATCGATGCCGCGATGGAGGAAGCGGTGCCGCTCAATGTGCTGAGCGCCGCGTTGTTCGCGCGCTATCGCAGCCGCGTCGACCATACCTTCGGTGACAAGGTGCTCTCCGCGATGCGGTTCGGCTTCGGCGGGCACGTCGAGATGCCGCAGTAATGTCTGATGAGGGCTCAATGGCGGTAAGATTGATGGTATCCGACGTCGACGGCACGCTCGTCGACGGGGACAAGAAACTGACCGACGGCACGATCGCGGCGGTGAAGCGGTTGCGCGATGCCGGCGTCGCCTTTACCGTCATCAGCGCGCGGCCGATGTCGGGGATCAAGCCGCTGCTCGAGCCGCTCGCGCTCGACGAGGACGTGGGCGCGTTCAACGGCGGCGTCATCTTTCGCCGCGACGGCACGATCGTCAGCCGCCACACGATCGACGAGCAGGTGGCGCGCGGCGTGATCGCGATGGCGGCGAACGAGGAAGTCGACACCTGGGTCTTCGCCGACGACCAATGGTTTGCGACCGATGGCGACGGCCCGCATACCAAGAGCGAGCGCGTCAGCTCTAACCAGGAGCCAGCGATCCGCACCGACTTCGACGATCTGCTCGACCGCGCCGACAAGATCACCTTCGTCAGCGACGACGCCGATCGCCTCCACGCGCTCTACGAACGTGCACACGAGAAATTCGGCGAGCAGGCGACGATTGCGCAGTCGCAGACCTATTATCTCGACGTGACCGCCCTTGCCGCAAACAAGGGCGACGGTGTCACCGCGCTCGCCAGGTCGAACGGCGTCGAGCTGGCGGACACGGCGGTGATCGGCGACCAGCACAACGACCTGCCGATGCTGACCCGCGCGGGACTGTCGATCGCGATGGGCAACGCGCCCGACGATGTGAAGGCGCAGGCGAGCAAAGTCACTCGATCAAACGACGAGGATGGCGTAGCGCACGCCATCGACACGATCATCCTGTCCTCCACGGAGAATGCCAAGTGAAAGAACTCGTCGCCTTCGACCTCGACGGAACGCTTGCCGAGAGC
>NZ_CAJYVU010000157.1 GCF_913778135.1 uncultured Sphingomonas sp.
GCCGCGAGCGGCGCGGCGGTGTCGCCGGTCGTGCTCGCCTGGGGCGTCGCAGTCTGTATCAGGTTGGCGACGGGCTCCGCGACGGTCGCCACGATCACCACCGCGGGCGTCATGCCCGGCGTCGTCGTGGCGAGCGGGGTTGCGCCCGAGTGGATCGTGCTGGCGATCGGGGCAGGCTCGGTGTTCTTCAGCCACGTCAACGATCCGGGCTTTTGGCTGGTGAAAGGCTATCTGGGCACCGACACCGCGGGCACGTTCCGAACCTGGTCGGTGCTGGAGACGGTCATCTCGGTCACCGGGCTGCTCTTGGTGTTGGCGGCGAGCGCGTTATTCTGATCCGAAAAGAGGAGGGGGGCGCGTGGCGCAGGAACGACTGACCGACCGCGCCTACACGGCGATCGTCGAGATCATCAACGACGACGATCTGCGCGTCGGCGATCGATTGCCGTCGGAAGCACGACTGGCCGAGATGTTTGGCATGTCGCGCACGATCGTGCGCGAGGCACTGGCGCGACTGGCCTCCGACGGCATCACCGAACCCCGACGCGGCGCCGGATCGTTCGTGAAGAACCGGCCGTCCGACCGGATGCTCGCGTTCATGCCGGCAACCGACCTGCCCGCGACGCTCGGCACCTACGAGGTGCGCTTCGTGCTGGAGGCGGAGGCGGCGCGACTGGCGGCGGCGCGGCGATCGGGCGAGGAGATGTCGGCGATCGACGCGGCACTGGCGCGTCTGCGCACCGCGCTGCTGTCGGACGCGCCGGCGCATGACGAGGACATGGATCTGCACCGAAGCATCGTTGCAGCGACCGCGAACCCGGCGTTCGCGACAGCGTTCGACGCGCTGGTCGGCGAGGTGGAAAAGGTGATGCGTGCGGGCGTCGACATTTCGCGGTCGCGCCCACCCGAGGTGATCGGCGCGATGATGCGCGAACATGAGACGATCGTCGACGCGATCCGCGCGCAGGATGCCGATGGCGCGGCGCTGGCGATGCGGTGGCATCTGTCCGAAGGACGAAAGCGCTTGATGCCCTAGGCCTGAGCCAGCCATGCGACCGCGGCGTGGCAGAGCTCGGGCGGGCTGTGGTGCGAATCGAGTGCCAGCACCGGCTCGTCGGGGGCGGGGCGTTCCAGCGTGTCGAGCTGACTGTCGAGCAGACTGGCGGGCATGTAATGCGCCGAGCGCTGTTCGAGCCGCTGGAGCAGTTCGTCGCGATCATTGTCGAGCAGGACGAAGCGTACGCGCCCGCCCGCCGCGGTGATCAGGCGGTCGCGGTAGCGACGCTTAAGCGCGGAACAGGTCGCGACCGCGCGGCCGTTCGTGCGCGCGGCCTCGCCGAGCGCGTGGCCGAGCCGGTCGAGCCACGGCCAGCGGTCCGCATCGCTCAAGGCGTGGCCGGCACGCATCTTCGCCACCGCTGCTGCGGAGTGGAAATCGTCGCCTTCGAGAAAAGGACAGTCGAGCGCGCGCGCCAGCAAGTTGGCGAGCGTCGACTTGCCCGATCCGCTGACCCCCATGACGATGATCGCGAGTGGTGCCGCCGCCTCGTCATCGGTTCGGGTCACGCGGTCAGGTTCCTTCTTGCTCGGGCCGGAGCGGCTGTAGGTGGCGGTGTGATAACGCGTAAAGCGGGACCAAGGTCGCAGGTCCGGGGCTCACGTGAACGCAGCTTCTACGACCATCACCCGGTCGCGACGGCGCAGGCTGCGCGCTATCTGCCCGGCGAACGCTGGGGAGACGTTGATGGCCGGGCAGGTGCGGGTGAACCGTCGCGACGTGATGAAGGCGACTGCGCTGCTCGCAAGTTGTGCGTGGGCGCCTGCCGCTTTTGGGCGTGTCACCGCCGATCACGCGGCGCGAATTCGCGATCTCCTGTCGCGCATGACGCTGGCTGAGAAGATCGGGCAGATGAATCAGATCGCGGGAGGGCGGCAGCGTGCGCTCAACTCGCGGCTGGACGCGGGCATGCTCGACCGGGTGCGGCGCGGCGAGATGGGGTCGTTCCTGCACGTCGCCGGTGCGGATGCGTTGCGGCGATTGCAGAAGATCGCGGTGGAAGAATCAAGGCTTGGCATCCCGCTGCTGTTCGCGATGGACGTGATCCACGGTTATCGCACCACCTTGCCCGTGCCCCTCGCGCTCGCCGCCAGCTGGGACACGGGGTTGATGGAGCACGCCGCCGCGCTCGCGGCCAGGGAGGCGTGGGCGGCGGGGTTGCACTGGACCTTCACGCCGATGGTCGACGTGGCACGCGATCCGCGCTGGGGGCGCGTGGTCGAGGGCGCGGGCGAGGACGCGTATCTGGGTAGCCGCATGGCGGAGGCACAGGTGCGCGGGATCGAGGGACCGGCTTCCGCCAAGGACGCGCCGCTGGCGAAGGGGCACGTGCTGTCGTGCACGAAGCATTTCGTCGGCTACGGCGCGGTCGCGGGCGGACGCGACTACGACAGCGCCGACGTGTCCGAACGAACGCTGCACGAGGTTTACCTGCCGCCGTTCCACGCCGCGATGCGCGCCGGGTCCGGCAGCTTCATGACCGCGTTCAATGACGTGGCGGACGTGCCGATGACCGCGAACGAGGCGCTGGTCCGCGGCGAATTGCGCGAACATTGGGGCTATCAGGGGCTGGTCGTCAGCGACTGGAATGCCATCCGCGAACTGATCAACCACGGTGTGGCGGCGACCCCGGCGGAGGCAGCCGCGCTGGCGCTGCGTGCGGGCGTCGACATGGATATGGCGAGCAGCACCTACGCCGATCATCTGGCGAGCGCGGTCGCGGCAGACCCGTCGCTCGTGCCGTTGATCGATCAGGCGGTGACGTGCATCCTGACCACCAAGGCGCGGCTGGGGTTGTTCGACGATCCGTACCGCTTCGGTGACGCGGCGGCGGAGAAGGCGCCACTCGCCCGCGAGCAGGCGCGCGACGCGGCGGCGCGGTCGATCGTGCTGCTGCGCAACGAGGGCGCGGTGCTGCCGATCAGGCCGGGTGCGAAGATCGCGCTGATCGGCGCGCTCGCCGACGATGCGGCGTCGGCGCTGGGATCATGGCGAGCGCGCGGGCAGGCGGAGGACGTGATCACGCTGCGACGCGCCTTGCCGCAGGCGATGTTCGATCCCGGCACCGACCCGGCCGCGGCCGCGAAGGTGGCGGCGGCGGCGGACGTGGTGCTGCTGGCGATCGGCGAGGATTACGACATGACCGGCGAGGCGCGCAGCCGCTCCGACCTCGGTCTGCCGGGCACGCAGCAGGCGCTGGTCGATGCGGTGCGCGCCGCGGGCAAGCCGGTCGTCGCGATCCTGATGGGTGGACGCCCGCTGGCGATCGAGCGCGCGCTCACCGGCATCCCTGCGGTACTGGAGACGTGGTTGCTCGGGCTGGAGAGCGGGCCAGCGATCGTCGAGGTGCTGATGGGCAAGGTCTCGCCCGCGGGACGCCTGCCGATCGCGATGCCGCGCACGACCGGGCAGTTGCCGATGAGCTACGCGCACGTGCCGACCGGGCGCCCCGCCAACCCCGACCTGTCGGTCGACAGCGCGCGCTATCACGATGCGGCGATCGGTCCGCTGTTCCCGTTCGGACATGGGCTGAGCTACGCGCGCTTCAGCTATGCCCCGCTTACAATCGAGCGGCGCGGCGACGCGACGATCGTCGGCGTCGCGGTGACGAACGACGGCAGCATGGTCGCCGACGAGGTGGTTCAGCTGTACCTGCGCGATCCCGTCGCCTCGGTCGCGCGCCCGGTGGCGGAGCTACGCGGCTTCACGCGCCTGACGCTGCGGCCGGGTGAGCGGCGGACCGTGCGCTTCGCCTTGACCGACGCGCAGGTGGCGCTGTGGAAGGCGGGCAAGTGGGTGATCGAGCCGGGCGTGATCGAGGTCATGGTCGGCAGCTCGTCGGCCGACATCAGGGCACGGGGGCGGTGCACGGTGGGAGCGGGTGAGGGGACGATGCCGTCCGCCTCGATCGCGACCTCCGTCGAGGTGGTATAAGGATGAGTGCGATGACGACGATGACGCGCCGGACCGCGCTGGCGGGTGGTATGACGATGCTGGCGGCGGCAGCTGCCGCGCGCCCGTCGCTGGCGACAGAGAGCGCCGCCACGATCACGCGCTTCGATCCGGCGCTCGACCGACTGCTCGATCCGACGAGTCCGGTCGAGGTGATCGCGCGCGCCTTTCAATGGGCAGAAGGGCCGGTTTGGGTCGACCGGGACGGCGGCTACCTGCTGTTCTCCGACGTGCCCGCCAACACTGTTTACCGCTGGACCTCGCGCACGGGTGCTCGACCGTTCCTGAAGCCGTCGGGTCTGAGCGGCGTCGTACCCGCAGGTATTCGTGAGGCGGGCGCGAACGGGCTGGCGATCGACGCGACGGGCGCGCTGGTGATGGCCGATTCGGGCACGCGCGCGATCGCACGGGTCGACCTTTCGACCAGGCGCAAGACGATCCTCGCCGGTCAGTATGAGGGCAAGCGGTTCAACAGTTGCAACGACCTGACGATCGCGCGCGACGGTACGATCTACTTCACCGATCCACCCTATGGGCTGACCGATGGTGATGCGTCGCCGCTGAAGGAACTGCCGTTCAACGGTGTGTACCGGTTGCGGCCGGGCGGAGCGGTCGAACTGCTTGACGCTGGCTTGAAGCGTCCCAACGGCATCGCGCTGTCACCGGCACAAGACCGGCTATACATCGGCTGCTCCGACGAGGCTGCGCCCGATATCCGCGTGTATGATCTGTCGACCGAGAGCGGCGTCGTCGGTAAGGGTCACCAGCTCGTCGACTTCATGCCCGAATTCAGGCGCGGTCTGCCGGGATTGCCCGACGGGATGAAGGTCGCGCGCAGCGGGCACCTGTTCGCGAGCGGCCCCGGCGGGCTTTACGTGCTGGCACCCGATGGCCGCAAGCTGGGGCTGATCGCGCGTGGCAAGCCGATCGCCAATTGCGCGTTCGGCGAGGACGGCCGTACCTTGTTCATGGCGAGCAGCGACGCGATCCTGCGGCTGCGACTGCGCGCGAAGGTCGCCTGAGGCTCAGGCAGCGAGGCGCCAGGTTCCGCGACCGGCCGCCTTCGCCTGATAGAGTGCCCGATCGGCGCGCGTCATCACCGCGCGTTGCGTCACGAACGGGTTGGCCGACCACGCCGCGCCTACGCTGGCGCCGACGCTCAATCCGCTGTCGCCGCACGCGGCGAAACGAGGCTGCATCGCAGTGACGGTTCGTCCGGCGAGCGCCTCCAGCTTCGTCACGTCGGTATCGACCAGCACGATCGCGAACTCGTCACCGCCGAGCCGCGCGACGAGGTCGTCGTGGCGCACCGACTGACGCAGACGCGCCGCGACCTCGACCAGGATCGCGTCACCGGCGTCGTGGCCGAGCGTGTCGTTGACCTGCTTGAATCCGTCGAGGTCCACCAGCATGACGCCGCAGGGAAGATCGGGCGCTAGCGTTCCCAGCCGCTGTTCGAGCCCGCGGCGGTTGAGCAGGCCGGTCAGCGGATCAGTCGTCGCCTCCAGTTCGGCGCGGATGCGGCGTTCGTGCTCCTCGGTCAGGTCGATCGTCACGCCCACCAACTTTTCGGGCCGGCCATGTTCGTCGCGCAGCAGGCGCCGGTCGCAGCGCATCCAGTGCACGCCGCTGGCGGTCTGCAGGCGATATTCGACCGAGGATCGGTCGCGCTTGCCCTCAATCAGTTCGCGTAGATCAGCCTTGGCGCGATCTTCGGGCAGGATGTGCGCGCTGAAGCCGTCGAGATCGTAGGGCGTGCTGCCCGGACCGGCGACGAACTGCGCGAGTTGCTGCGAGGTCTCGAAGG
>NZ_CAJYVU010000158.1 GCF_913778135.1 uncultured Sphingomonas sp.
GCGTACAACACCGTTGTGCCGTCGTCGGGCAAGGTACTGACCGGCGGTGTCGACGCCAATGCGTTGCAGCGCCCCAAGCGCTTCTTCGGCGCGGCGCGCAACATCGAGGAGGGTGGCTCGCTCTCGATCATCGCGACCGCGCTGATCGACACCGGCAGCCGCATGGACGAAGTCATCTTCGAAGAGTTCAAGGGTACGGGTAACTCCGAAATCGTCCTCGACCGCAAGGTTGCCGACAAGCGCGTCTTCCCGGCGCTGGACGTCGGCAAGTCGGGCACGCGCAAGGAAGAGCTGCTGGTCGACAAGGGGCAGCTGTCGAAGATGTGGGTGCTGCGCCGTATCCTGATGCAGATGGGCACCGTCGACGCGATGGAGTTCCTGCTCGGCAAGATGAAGGATTCGAAGACCAACGCCGACTTCTTCGACAGCATGAATCAATAGCCGAGTGCGGCCCGCGCCATGCTGGCGCGGGACTCGCCCCGGCTCGGCCGGCGGGGCGGCGCAGACCGCCCCGACCGACGACGCGGGCCTCGCCCGCGACGCCCCCTACCTCCCTTCCCATCCTCCCATTGTATCAAACCATGTCCAGCGGATCACGCCTGCGACTAGTGCGTATGCCCCGCTTGGCGCAGCGTGTGGTTCCGCTATGACGCAGCGATGAACCGGGAGCAGCCAGCGTGATCCTCGCCCATATTCTCTCCGCCGCGGCCGCTGCCGGGCCGGGATCGCTGTCGGACATCTGGCAACACGTCGTCGCCGATTTCTCCAACCTGTCCGACGCGACCGCGCTCGCGGCGTTCGGGCAGGTGCTGCTGATCGATCTGGTGCTGGCGGGCGACAATGCAATCGTCGTCGGCGCGCTGGCGGCGGGACTGCCCGCGGCTGATCGGCGTAAGGTCATCCTGATCGGTATTGGCGCGGCGCTGGTGCTGCGCATCTTCTTCGCGCTGATCGTCACCTGGTTGATGGGGATCGTCGGGCTGATTTTCGCTGGCGGATTGCTGCTGCTGTGGGTCAGCTGGAAGTTCTGGCGCGAAATCCGCGAGGGCGGCGCGCACGAGGCCGACGAGCAGGCCGGGATCAGGCCGGCACGGAGCTTCGCCGCCGCGGCCTGGGCGGTCGCGGTCGCCGACGTGTCGATGAGCCTCGACAACGTGCTGGCGGTCGCGGGCGCCGCGCGCGAGCATCCGGGCATTCTGGTGATCGGCCTGCTGCTGTCGGTCGCGCTGATGGGTCTGGCGGCCAATCTGATCGCGCGCATCATCAACAAGTATCGCTGGATCGCGTACATCGGTCTTGCCGTGATCGTGTTCGTCGCGGGCAAGATGATCTACGAGGGCTGGACCGGAACGGCCGAGACCGCTGGGATCGTGTCGCTGTTCTGACCGAGCGCAGGCTTTCGAACGGCGGCGGGGATCGCTCCGGGTTCACGGCGCGTTCAATGCCGCCGTGCGACTTGCCGGTCCCCCGCAATCATCGGAGCGTTTGAACGTGAAAGCCTTTCTGCCACTCGCCGTACTCGTCGCGACGTCGGTTCCCGCCGCGGCGCAGAGCGGTGATCTGGCGGCGGTCCAGCGGCACCTGCAGTCGGTCAACACCATGACTGCCGCGTTCAGTCAGACCGATCGCAACGGACAGGTGCTGACCGGCACGCTGACGTTGAAGAAGCCGGGCAAGATCCGCTTTCAGTATCAGAAGGGCGTGCCGATCCTGATCGTCGGCGATGGCAAGGCGCTGACCTTCATCGATTATTCGGTGCGGCAGGTGCAGCGCTGGCCGATCGGCAACTCGCCGCTGGGTGTGCTGCTCGACCCGAACAAGGACATCTCGCGCTTCGCCAAGGTGGTGCCGAGCGGTGATCCGCGCGTCGTCTCGGTCGAGGGATATGACGCAAAGCACCCCGAATATGGCCGCATCAACCTGGTGTTCGCGCGCGACGCGAGTGCGCCGGCGGGACTGATGCTGCAGGGCTGGGTCCAGCTCGATGCGCAGGGTAACCGCACGACGATTCGTCTCTCGAATCAGAAGTTCAACCAGCCTGTCAGCGACGGAACGTTCCGCTGGAACGATCCGCGGAGGCAGGGACGCGCCGGCTGAACGGAGCCAGAGCGGTTCGTTCATCTGTGCGACAGGCTGGCAGCCCTAAAAGCTGACTTGCGGACGTGGGGCGGATCGGGGATTTTTCCCCCTGTTGCCCCGAACCTCCACGATCCCGCCTGCGTGACGAACGCCAGGTCGGCCCTCGCTCCTTGCCCCCGGAGCGGGGGCCATTCTGCGAATGGGCCAGCGACTTGGCCCACGAGCACGGCCGGCAAGCCGGAAGGCTCGTCCGACGACGCGGGCTTTGCCCGCGGCGCTGCGCCGCGAGAAAAAGCGGTACGTCCGCCTCCCCTTGGCAGCCCCCTGCCCGCCCCGCTACACGCGCAGCCGTGAAGATCGTCTCGTGGAACATCAACTCGGTGCGCTTCCGCATCGACATCGTCGAGCAATTCCTGCGCGAGGCGCAGCCCGACGTGCTGTGCCTGCAGGAAACCAAGGTGGTCGACGCGGACTTCCCGATCGAGACGTTCCGTGCGCTCGGCTACGAGCACGTGCTGCTTCACGGACAGCGGATGCACCATGGCGTCGCGATCGTATCGCGCGTGCCGGTGGTCGAGGATGATCGGCTCGACTGGCAGGCGAACAAGGAAGCGCGGCACCTGGGCGTCCGACTGCCCAATGGCGTCCGATTGGAGAACGTCTACGTGCCCGCGGGCGGCGACGTGCCCGATCGTGAGGTGAACCCGAAATTCGGGCAGAAGCTCGACTTCGTCGAACGGATGACGCGCTGGTCGCAAAACCTCGATGGCCCAACGATCCTGACCGGCGACTTCAACATCGCGCCCCTGCCCGCCGACGTGTGGAGCCACAAGGCGCTCTTGAAGGTCGTCAGCCACACGCCCATCGAGGTGGAGGCGCTCGATGCGTTGAAGGCGTCGAACACCTGGGTCGATCTCGGCCGGCACTTTTACCCGGCGCCGGCGCGGCTGCATACGTGGTGGAGCTATCGCTCGCCCGACTGGACGAAGAACGATCGCGGGCGCCGCCTCGATCACATGTGGGCGACCGCCGATGTTGCCGCCCAGGCGCGTGCGCACACGGTGTTCGAGGATTGCCGCAGCTGGCTCAAGCCCAGCGATCACGTGCCGATCATGACCGAGTTCGACTGGTGAGCGCGCGCGCCGCAGCAAAGGCGATCGACGCACTGCGCCGCGGCTGGCCGATCGAATTGCGCGCGCCGGGCGAGGAACCGCTGACGCTGCTGGCGATCGAGACGGCTGACGAAGGGCGCCTGCGCGCGTTCGCTTCTGACGATTACGGCGTACTGATCTCGAGCGGTCGTGCCGAGACGCTCAAGCTCCTCAATCAGCGCGCCTCGGGTGACCCCGACCAGCCGGTGGTGATCGAGCATGCGCCGTGGTTCGACATGGCGCTCGCGACCGCGATCGCCGATCCGCAGCACGATCTGTCGACGCCGATGAAGGGGCCGTTCCGCACGCTGGAGAACCGCCGCCCGATCGCGACCGCGGCGGCGCTGCAGCTGGCGCGTATCGCGGGGTTGCTGCCGGCCTTCTTCACCGACGGCGTTGATGCGGAGGTGACGATCACGCCCGACGACATCGCCGCGCACGAGGATGCCGCACGCCTGGCGATCGCGGTGCGCGCCAAACTGCCCGTCGACGGTGCGGAGGACGCTGAAATCGTCGCGTTCCGCTCACCCGAGAGTGCCGACGAACATGTCGCCTTGATCGTCGGTGCGCCGAACGGCCGCGCGCCGGTGGTGCGGCTCCACAGCGAATGTTTGACCGGCGACGTGCTCGGCAGCCTGAAATGTGACTGCGGCCCACAGCTTCACGCCGCGATCCACGCGATCGAGGAGAGTGGCTGGGGCATCCTGCTTTACCTGCGGCAGGAAGGGCGCGGTATCGGACTGATCAACAAGCTGCGCGCTTATGCCTTGCAGGATCAGGGGTTCGACACGGTCGATGCGAACACGCGGTTGGGCTTCGCGATCGATGCACGCGATTTCGGCGTGGCGGCGCGGATGCTGACGCTGCTCGGGCAAGGCGAGGTGCGGCTGCTGACCAACAATCCCGCGAAGGTGGCGGGACTTGAAGCAGCGGGCGTGCGCGTGATCGAGCGCGTGCCGCACTTTTTGCCGACTAACCCGCACAACGAACGCTACCTCGCCACTAAGCGCGACCGGACCGGCCATCAGCTCTGATCCGCTGATCGTCGTATTCGGCGCGGCGGTACGCGCCGACGGGCGACCGAGCGGTGCGCTCGCTGGCCGGATTGAACTGGCGCGGCACCTGGCGGCGCGGTGGCCTGAGGCGATCGTGTTCTGCTCGGGTGCGATCGGTGACGAGGGCCCATCGGAAGCGTCGGTGATCGCACGGGGTTTGCGCGACACGGTTGCCGCTGATCGCCTGGTGCTCGACGAGGAAAGTCGCGACACGTTGCAGACCGCGCGTGCTGCGGCCGATTATGCACGGGCAAACGGCATTGCACGCTGCGTCGCCTGCACCGACAATTGGCATCAACCACGCGCGCGCATGCTGTTGCGGCTGTTCGGCGTGAGAACAGCGGGCGCCCGGCTCGAGCATGGTCATCGGCCTGCCAAGCGGCGAGCACGCGCCTATGTACGCGAGGCGCTCGCGCTGCCCTACGACGCCGTTGCGGGCGCGTGGGCGTTAATCAGGCGATAAGCGCGCGGACCTCATCGAAGTCGCGCGCGATCGCGTCGACACCGATCGCGCGCAGCCGTTCGGCGTGACCGGGCGCGCAGTGCGTACCCGCGACCAGTCCGATGACGTAACCTCCGCTCGCCATCGCCCCGGTCGCACCAACGGGCGAGTCCTCCAGTATCGCGCAGCGCTCGATCGGGACACCGAGCCGCTCGGCCCCAAAGAGGTATAGATCGGGTGCGGGTTTGCCGCGCGCGACATGCTCCGCGCCCGAGTAGACGTGCTCGCCGAATGCGTCACTCAGGCCCAGATGCGCGAGATGCGCGTGGAGCCAGCGCGTGTTGCTCGACGACACGACCGCCTTGGCTAGATCGGCGGGCAGGCTGCGCACGAACGCAACCGCTCCCGCGACCTCCTCGATCCCCTCAGCGATGCAGCGCGCATCCTCGGCCGCGCGTGCGGTGTGGAAGCTGTCGGGCAGCGGCCCACCAATCCAGCGCTCGACCGCGCCGCGGAAGTCGGCGCCCGACAGTCCCATGAAGTTCGCCATCGACTGCTCGGGCGTGGTCGGATGGCCGATATCGGTCAGGAATGCGGCGATCTGACGATTACCCGCCGCCTCGCTCTCAATCAGGACGCCGTCGAAATCGAACAGGAGCGCTGCAAACCTCATGCACGGTGACCGAACAGAGCAGAGCCGACCCGGACATGGGTGGCGCCGAGCGTTACCGCGGTCTCGTAATCGTCCGACATGCCCATGCTCAGGCCGCTCAGGCCGTGGTCGCGTGCGAGCTTTGCCAAGAGCGCGAAATAGGGTGCCGCCTCCAGCCCGGCAGGCGGCAGGCACATGAGCCCAGCAATCGGCAGTTCGGCGTCGCGTGCTTGCGTGAGCAATGCGGGCAGGTCGGCAATCGCGCAGCCGCCCTTCTGCGGTTCGTCGCCGATGTTGATCTGAATGAAACAGTCGGGCCGTCGATCCTCCTGCTCCATCGCGCGCGTGAGTGCGGTGACGAGTGACGGGCGATCGACGACGTGGATCGCGTCGGCCAAGCGCACCGCCTCGCGCGCCTTGTTCGACTGGAGCTGTCCGATCAGGTGAAGCCGCGAATCGGGATATTGCTCGCGCAAGGTAGGCCATTTCGCCTCGGCTTCCTGGACGCGGTTCTCCCCGAAATCTCGCTGACCGGCGGCGAGCAGCGGCTCGATCGCCTCGGCCGGGTGCGTCTTCGATACCGCAATCAGCGTGACGTGAACGGGATCGCGGCGCGCGATGGTAGCGGCCTTGTCGATCCGTCTCCGCAGGTCGACGAGCCGTTCGGCCGGAGAACGATCATCCCGGACGCGCGGCTTGGGGCGCGGGGCAAGCGAGGGTTCGTCGAAGGGCATCGCGCGGGCTATAAGCGTGGTGATGCGCACTCGCCACCCTTGCCAACCGCCACGAGCGGGGAAGCGCCTGCTCGTGCTACCGACACGTTGGCTGATGACGGACGAGCGCATGGGTGACGAACTATGGCGCGCGTTGGCCAGACTGCCGCGCGGGCGCGGCGTAATATTCCGCCATTATTCCTTGTCACCACCAGAACGACGACGCTTGTTCGCGCGGGTGCGACGGGTGGCGCGATCACGCGGGCTGGTGCTGATCCGGGCGGGCACGAAGCGGATGGCGGGAGAGCAGGGCACGCACGGTCAGAATGGTGGCAGCATCGTGACCTGGCCGGTGCACTCAGTCGCGCAGGCGCGACGCGCGCGGCAGGCGGGTGCTGCGGCGGTGTTCGTTTCGCCCGTATTCGCTACGCGCTCGCACCCGGGAACCGAGCATCTGGGTGAGCGGCGCGCGCGCGCGATCGGACGTGTTGCAGGCGTACCGCTGATTGCACTCGGCGGCATGGACGAGCGGCGCTTTCGAAAACTAAGCGGCTTTCACGGCTATGCGGCGATCGATGCCTGGCTGAGGTAACCAGTAAGCGACCTTACCGGCCCGATCGATCAGAAGCGGAAGGCAGTCCCGACATAGACCGCCTGGCTGTCGTGGCGATCGTCCTCGCGCCGCGTCAACCGCTCGCGCTCGCTCTTGTAGCGCATGCCCGCAGTCAGATCGATGTTGCGCGTCAGCGAGTAGGAACCACCAAGGTCGAGCGAATAGCTGGGCCGCTCAGCGATCAGGCTGGGCGTGCCCGCGAGCGCGCGGTCGGCGGTAGCGCGAAGCTGTCCCGAGATCGCATTACCCACGTAGCTGAGCGACACGTCGGATGACTGGCGTCCACCCGGCGTCGCGGCCAGATCGACCTTCGCCATGTCACCTGCAACTGCGAAACGCTTCCAGCCGACCGAGACGCCCAGATTATACGCGATCGGCGCAAGACCGACCGTCGGGCTGGGCGCAACCGCGGCGAGGCGGCTATTGTCGCGCGTCGGTGCCAACGTCGAGCGTGCGCGCACCGCGACGGTCACCGAGCGGTTGCCATTACGTGATTCGGACGGCGTGAAGCTGAACCCGCTCGCGTCGAGTCCACTGCGCGCGAACAATGCGGCGAGCTTCGGGTCGGCGGCGGCTGGGGTGAACGTACCTGCGACGCGCGGCGCCACGAAGCGCTTGACGCTGCGCGGAGCAGTTTCCGCCGCACCGAACGCGGGCGCGACGGCAAAGGCGCCCGCGACGAGCGCGATCCCCATGCTGCCAGCGATGACCCGACGTGCGCTCACGACTCAAACACCCCTCTGCGGCGATCTAGTGCCGCTCCCGAGAAGTGGCCTAGCAGTTTTAGGTTCCAAGTCCATCATGGAGGATATCGAATACCCTCGAAGTGTTGCGCCAACAGCACAATCGACGCGTGCTTGCCGCGCCCAGATGGGGAGGATAGAGATGGAAAAGCGATGCGCCTGCCTCGTGGCGCGTGTTTTTGCCAAGGATCCTGCCATGTTTCGCCGTTCGCGTGTCGCATTGGGCCTCTGTGCCGCCATTGCCGTCGCCGGTTGCAGCCACGGGGGCAAGCGCCCGACCGCCGATCTTGCCGCGTCGCGGGTAACGACGATCGGCGTCAACAGCTATCTGTGGCGCGCGACGCTGGATGCATTGAGCTTCATGCCGCTGCTGCAAACCGATTCGAACGGCGGTGTCGTGGTAACCGACTGGTACGTCAATCCGCAGCTGCCGACCGAGCGGATGAAGGTCACGGTATCGATCCTCGACCAGGATCTGCGCGCCGACGCGGTCCGCGTCGCGGCGCTGCGCGAGGTGAACCGCGGCGGGCAGTGGGTGACTGCGCCGGTCGCGGCGGCAACGACGCAGAAGCTGGAAGATATCATCCTGACCAAGGCGCGCGATCTGCGCCGCGGCTCGGTAACCGGCTGAGCGACCGACACGCATGGCTAACCGGTTCAATGCCCTGAAGGCGGACGCGCACTGGCAGGGGGTGTGGGACGAACGCCGCACCTTCGCCGCCGACGATCACAGCGCCAAGCCCAAGAGCTACGTGCTCGAGATGTTCCCTTATCCGTCGGGGAAGATCCACATGGGCCACGTGCGCAACTACACGATGGGCGACGTGCTCGCTCGCTTTCGCCGCATGACCGGACACGAGGTGCTCCATCCGATGGGGTGGGACGCGTTCGGCATGCCCGCCGAGAATGCGGCGATGGAGAAGGGTGTCCATCCGGGCAACTGGACCCGTGCCAACATTGCGACGATGAAGGCGCAGCTGAAGCGTCTCGGCTTCGCGCTCGACTGGTCGCGCGAGTTGGCGACCTGTGAGCCCGATTATTACGGGCACGAGCAGGCGCTCTTCCTCGAGTTCTACAAGGCGGGGCTCGTCTACCGCAAGGAATCGGCGGTCAATTGGGACCCGGTCGACATGACCGTGCTCGCCAACGAACAGGTGATCGACGGGCGTGGCTGGCGCTCTGGCGCGCTGGTCGAGAAGCGCAAGCTGTCGCAGTGGTTCCTGAAGATCACGCAATTCGCCGATGAGCTGCTCGACGGGCTTGGCAGCCTGGAGCATTGGCCCGACAAGGTCCGGCTGATGCAGGAGAACTGGATCGGGCGCAGCCGCGGCCTCCAGTTTCGTTTCGCTCTGTCGAACGGCGGCAGTGTCGAGGTGTTCACGACGCGCCCGGACACGATCTATGGCGCAAGCTTCGTGGCGGTCGCGGCCGATCACCCGATTGCGCAGGCGCTCGCGGCGGAGAACCCGGACGCTGCCGCCTTTATTGAACGCTGCAAGCAAGGCGGTACGACCGCGGCCGAGTTGGAAACGCAGGAGAAGCTCGGCTTCGACATAGGGCTGACCGCCGCGCATCCGCTCGGCGCGGGCGAGTTGCCGGTCTACATCGCCAATTTCGTGCTGATGGAATATGGCACCGGCGCGGTGTTCGGCGTACCCGCGCACGACCAGCGCGATTTCGAGTTCGCGACCAAGTACCGCCTGCCAATCCGACGCGTCGTCGCGGATGGCGAGCGGACCGACTCAACGTTCGACGATGACGCGGCCTATATTGGCCCCGGCCTATTGGTGAACTCGCGCGAGCTGGACGGCATGAGCGTCGAGGACGCCAAGCGTGCGGTGATCGCGCGTGCCGAGGAAGCGGGCTGGGGCGAGGGGACGACGGTCTATCGCCTGCGCGACTGGGGCGTCAGCCGTCAGCGTTACTGGGGCACGCCGATCCCGATCATCCACTGCGCCGCGTGCGGCGAGGTGCCGGTGCCGCGGGAGCAACTACCCGTGGTACTGCCCGAAGACGTCAGCTTCGACGTGCCGGGTAATCCGCTCGATCGCCACCCGACGTGGAAGCATGTTGCGTGCCCATCGTGCGATGCCGACGCGCTGCGCGATACCGACACGCTCGACACCTTCGCCGACTCGTCGTGGTACTTCATCCGCTTCGCCAGCGCGCCCGACGACAAGCCGTTTGACCCGGGCGTCGCGGCATCGTGGCTACCAGTCGGGCAGTACATCGGCGGGGTCGAGCACGCGATCCTGCACCTGCTCTACGCGCGCTTTTGGACCCGTGCACTGCGGCACGTCGGCATGCTGGACGTGGCGGAGCCGTTCACCGGCCTGTTCACGCAAGGAATGGTGACGCACGAGACCTATCGGCTAGACATTCCCGATCATGACGGTCCACCGGGCGCCTTGTGGGTATCCCCGACCGACCTGACGGTAGGAGAGGGCGGGGCGCTCTCGTTCGAGACACCAGAAGGGGCATCGATCCCGATCATTCGTGGTCGGGTCGAGAAGATGTCCAAGTCAAAGAAGAACACCGTCGATCCTGAACCAATCGTCGACCAGTACGGCGCGGACGCGGTCAGGTGGTTCATGCTGTCCGACTCGCCCCCGGAGCGTGATCTGGAGTGGAGCGAGAACGGGATCGAGGGCTCATGGCGCTTCGTCCAGCGGCTGTGGCGGCTGGTCGATGCTGAAGTACAGCCCGGTGACGGGTCCGACGTGGCACTCGATCGCAAGCTACATCAGGCGGTCGCGGGGATTGCGGCCGATATCGAGTCGCTATCGTTCAACAAGGCCGTGGCGAAGCTGTACGAGCTGACCAGCGCGATTGAGAAGGCACCGCCCTCCATGTCGCGCGCGCAGGCGGTCGACACGCTGCTGCGGCTGGTCGCGCCGATGGTACCGCATCTGGCTGAGGAGGCATGGGCGGCGCGCGGCAAGGCCGGGTTGATCTCCGAGGCTGCCTGGCCCGACGTCGATCCGGCGCTGCTCATCGATGACGAGGTGACGATCGCGGTGCAGGTCAACGGCAAGCTGCGCGACACGCTGGTGATGGCGAAGGGTGCTACGAAGGATGTGATCGAGGCAGCCGCGCTCGCGAGCGAGAAGGTTTTGCGCGCGCTCGAAGGCAAGACCGCGCGTAAGGTGATCGTGGTGCCCGACCGCCTCGTGAACATCGTCGCATGAAGCGGCTGCTTCCACTCGCCGCGCTTGCGCTGCTGCTCGGCGGTTGCGGGCTGCAGCCGCTGTATTCGGGCGGCAGCAGCGGACCGGTCGCGCGCGGGATCGGGCAGGTGGAGATCGACCCGATCGAGGGCAAGGCCGGTTGGCTGGTCACCAACGCGCTCAAAGATCGGCTGGGTGCGGTGTCGAGCGGCGATGCGCCGTACCGGCTTGTCGTCAAGCTCGATGACCAGATCAGGGGTCTGGGCGTGCGCCGCGACAACAGCGTGACGCGCGAGCGGCGGACGCTGCGCGCGCGCTACCAGCTTGTCGACGCGAGCCAGGGCACGGTGGTGCTCGATCAGACCGCAGGCTCAGACGTCGGTGTCGACGTGGTGCAGAGCGACTATGCCGTCGTCGCGGCGGAGAATACCGCTTTGGAGCGACTGTCGGTCATCATCGCGGACCAGATCGTCGCGCGCTTGGCGCTGTATGCGAGACGCCGCGCGCAGCCGCAGCCGTGAAGGCGAGCCAGGCGCAACTGACCGCCGCTCTCGATCGCGCGGCCGGTGACATTCGGCTGTTCCTGTTCCACGGTCCCGATGAATCCGGCGCTTTGGCGTTCGCTGCCCGGCTCGCGCGCGCGATGGGCGACGGAGCCGAACGAGTTGACCTCGAACCCAGCAGCCTTCGCGGCGACCCCGCCAAGCTGGCCGACGAGGCGGCATCGATGTCGTTGTTCGGTGAGCGTCGCTTCATCCGCGTTGCCGGCGCGGGCGAGGAGAGCGCCGATGCGGTAGAGGCCCTGCTGGAAGCGGCCAGTGCCGGAAACCCGGTCGTAATGATCGCGCCGGCCGTTAAGGCAACGGGGCGCCTGGTCAAACTGGCACTCGGGGCCGATCGCGCGATGAGCTTCGCCTGCTACCCTCCCGAAGGCAACAATGCCGAGGGGCTGGTGACCACGATGGCGCGTGAGCAAGGCCTGCGGTTGGGCGCGGGTGTCGCCGCGCGCATCGTGCGTGCCAGCGACGGTGACCGCGCGATCATGGCGTCAGAGGTCGAGAAGCTCGCGCTCTATCTCGACGCAGTTCCTGATCAACCGCGCGATGCCAGCGCCGACGATCTGGCGGAGATCGGTGCCGACTTGGACGAGGGTGAGATCGCGCCGATCGTCGAGGCGGTGATCGCCGGCGACGCCTCCGCACTGATTGCAGCACTGCGTCCAATGCAGGGCAGTGACGCATCACCGATCCCGTGGTTGCGTGCGCTCGCGCGGCGGCTGGCGGCGCTTGCCGAAATGCGCGCCGCGGTCGATGCAGGCGAGGGCGCCGGACAGGTGGTGAAGCGGTTCCGCGTTTTCTGGCGTGAGGAAGGTACGACGATCGCGGCCCTGCAACGCTGGAACGTGCAGCGGCTCACCCGCGCGCTCGACATCGTTCGCGCAACTGAGCGCGAGGTCATGGCCAAGGGCGCGGCAGGACGAACAATCGCCGATCAGCACCTGCTGACGCTCGCCCGCCGGCGCTGAGATACTGGCGCTAAGTCGGCGTCAGATCCCTTCGCCGCTCAATCGTTGGCACACCATGTCGAGCTGCTCGAGCGTGCTGTAATCGAGGGCGATCGTCCCATTCCCAGCCGGCGTAAAGCTGATCCTGACCTTCAATCCCAGCAGATCGGCTAGCTGGTTTTCCAATGCGGCAAGATCCGCGCTGCTGGTGTCGCCGATCGCCGGCTTGGTGGGTGAGGGCGCCGCTGCCTTGGTCCGCTTCTTGCCGGTGCTGGCAAGTTTCTCGGTTTGACGGACCGACAGCCCTTTGGTGACGACTTGGCTGGCGAGCGCGGTGGGATCGGGTGCGGTGATGATCGCGCGCGCGTGTCCCATTGACAGTGATCCGTCGACGACCTGCGATTGGATCGTCGCTGGCAAATCGAGCAGGCGCAGCAGATTGGCCACGTGACTGCGCGATTTGTGGACGACCTTCGCGAGCGCCTCCTGCGTGTGGCCGAACTCGCCGAGCAGCCGCTTGTACGCCTCGGCCTCCTCAATCGCGTTCAGCTCCTGACGTTGGATGTTCTCGACTAGCGCAATCTGAAGCGTGTCACTGTCGGAATAGTCGCGGACAACGACCGGAACCTCGTGCAATCGTGCACGCTGTGCCGCGCGCCAGCGACGTTCGCCGGCGACGATCTGATATCCGTGACCATGCGGGCGCACGACGATCGGCTGAATGATACCGCGCTCGGCGATCGAGGCGGCGAGCTCCTCCAGCTTAGTCTCGTCGAAGTGGCGGCGCGGCTGCTCGGGGTGCGGCGAGATCGCTCCGACAGAGATCATGCGAACCGAGGAACGCGCCTCGCCGCCGACGGTCGCCTCGCGTTCGTCACGCGCCACGTCGCCGAGCAGCGCACCGAGACCGCGCCCCAGGCCGCCACGGTTGCGCCGCGTCGCTGCCGCCTCGCTCACGCCGCCACCTCCGCTTCAACCTTGGGCAGCCGCACGATCAGTTCGCGTGCGAGCGCCATATAGGCCTCCGATCCGCTGCACCGGTGATCGTAGATGAGCGCGGGTAAACCGTGGCTCGGCGCCTCGGACAGACGCACGTTGCGTGGGATCACCGTCTCGAACACGACCTTGCCAAGCACCGCGCGCACGTCGCTCGACACCTGCTCGGTCAGGCGATTGCGACGGTCGTACATGGTCAGCGCGACGCCCAGGATCGAGAGCGCGGGGTTGAAGCGCGCGCGAATACGCTCGACCGTGCTCAGCAACTGGCTGAGTCCTTCGAGCGCGAAGAACTCGCATTGCAGCGGCACGAGCAGCGCGTCGGCCGCAACCATTGCGTTGATCGTCAACAAGCCGAGCGATGGGGGGCAATCGATCAACACGATGTCCCACTCACCGCGGCTCTGTTCGAGTGCCATGTGTAGGCGGTGGGTACGCTGGTCGAGCTCGACCAGCTCGATCTCCGCGCCGGAGAGATCAACCGTGGCAGGAACGATATCGAGCTTGGGCACCGCGGTGTGGACCACGGCCTGGTCGAGGCCACCAGCGTCGATCAGCACGTCGTAGCTCGATCGCGTCCGCATGGCGTGACCGATCCCGAGGCCCGTTGACGCATTGCCTTGCGGGTCGACGTCGATCAGCAGCACACGATGACCGGAGGCGGCGAGCGCCGTCCCAAGGTTGATCGCGCTGGTGGTTTTGCCGACCCCGCCTTTCTGATTGGCTATCGCGATGCAGAACATCGGGCGCGTACTCCTGTCGCGATCAAGATGGTGGAGGTCGGGTCGGTGACGCTCTGTTCCACGTGAAACGTTCCGTGCCATTCCGCACGTGCTTTGACAATCTCGTCCTGCCCCGTTCGACCGCGCGGAAAGAGGTAAGTCGTTTCGGGTGAACGATATCGCATGGTCATCCCAAACAAGGCGTCGACGGCAGCGACGGCGCGCGCCGAAATGATGTCCGCCTGCTCGATCGGCGCAGCCTCGGCACGAGTCTGGTGAACGGTTGCCGCAACGCCAAGCGCATCCGCAGTGTCGCGCAGGAAGGTGGCGCGCTTCGCACGAGGCTCAATCATGGTCACCGGTCCATCAAACAGGATCGCCGCCACGACACCGGGGAAGCCGGCGCCGGTACCGATATCGACCCAGTGCCGCGCGGCAGCGGGCGCAAACGAGACTAGTTGCGCGGAGTCGACGATGTGCCGCGACCAGATGAGCGGGATCGTCGACGGCGAAATCAGATTCTGTCGCTCGGTTTCCTGCGTGACAATCTCGGCAAAGCGGGCGAGCCGTGCGATTGCGGCGGCCGGGAAGCGCTCGGCGAGCCAGGCGCGCGCCTCATCCTCAATCATGACGCGTGTCGCTGCAACTTGCGGGCGTGGAGCCACAGCGTCGATAGCGCCGCCGGGGTAACGCCGCGAACGCGCGATGCCTCTGCCAGCGTCGTCGGTGCGGCGCGCGTCAATCGCTCGATCATCTCGTTCGACAATCCGGGTATGTCTTGCCAGGTTGCGGATGGTGGCAGCGCGACGCCTTCATCCTTGCGCATCCGCTCGATCTCCTGTGTTTGTCTAAGCAAATACGGAGCGTAGCGACGATCTTCCTCAATCTCGCGGATTAGATCAGCCGGAGCGCCATCTTCGCGGCCATGACGGACGCGTTCGCGAAGCTCCTGTCGTTTGAAGATGTGCTCACGGCGCTCGCATGTCACGCAGTCGAGATCGAGCGCGAGCGGTGACAGGCGCGTTTCGGCATTGTCCGCTCGCAGCGACAGGCGGAACTCGGCCCGCGCGGTTAGCATGCGATAGGGTTCACTGACGCCCTGAAGCACCAGATCGTCGATCATCACGCCGATATAGCTAGTAGCGCGGTCGAGCCTCGCCGGTGCGAGATCGCGTGCGTGCGCCGCGGCGTTCAATCCCGCGACCAAGCCCTGCGCTGCCGCCTCTTCATAACCCGTCGTGCCGTTGATCTGCCCCGCGCAGAACACGCCCGGTATCGCGGATAGGTGAAGGCGATGATCGAGCGCGCGGGGGTCAACGTAGTCATACTCGACGGCATATCCCGGCGTGGTGATCCGCGCCTGTTCAAGCCCCGGGATGGACGCGATCAGCGTATGCTGCGTTGCGGTAGAGAGCGACGTCGAGATGCCGTTGGGGTAGACGGTCGCGTCATCCAGCGCCTCGGGTTCGAGGAAGATCTGGTGCCCGTCGCGGTCGCCGAAGCGGTGCACCTTGTCCTCGATCGAGGGGCAGTAGCGCGGGCCCTGACCCTCGATCGCGCCGCCAAACAGCGGCGACTCCGACATTCCAGCACGAATGATGTCGTGCGTCTCATTCGTCGTTCGCGTGATCGCGCAGGCAACCTGCGGCAGCGCGCGCGTCGCGGTCATCGGCGACATGGTCCAGCCGTCCACGTCAGAGGGTTGCGGCTCCAGCCGCGCCCAGTCGATTGTGCGCCCGTCCAGCCGGGGTGGTGTGCCGGTCTTTAACCGCCCAATCGGCAGACCAAGCACGCGAAGCTGCTGGCCGAGGCGGTTGGCGGGTGCCTCATCGACACGGCCGCCTTCGTCGCGATCATCGCCGCGAAACAGTCGTCCGCCCAAGAAGGTACCTGTTGCCAGTACCACCGATGCTGCGTGAATTCGTTGCCCGTCCGCGGTGACGACGCCAACCGCGCGACCACCATCGATCAGAAGCTCCGATGCTTCCCCGCGCAGGATCGTCAGTCCGTCCTGGCGGGCGAGCAGATGCTGTGTCGCGGTGAGATATCGGCCGCGGTCGGCTTGGACGCGTGGACCCTGAACGGCGAGGCCCTTGCTGCGATTGAGCATGCGATGGTGGATCGCCGCGGCATCGCTCGCGCGCGCCATTATACCGTCGAGCGCGTCGACTTCACGAACGAGGTGCCCCTTGCCGAGACCGCCGATTGACGGGTTGCAGGACATGGCGCCCACGCGATCCGGTCGCTGCGTTAGCAGGGCGACGCTGGCACCACGGCGGGCAGCAGCGGCGGCTGCTTCGGTCCCGGCGTGCCCGCCGCCGATGACGATCACATCATAGTCTTGTTTCACGTGGAACATTCATTTCCCAACGCAGAAGCGCGCGAACAATGCGTCGAGCATCGCCTCGGTGGCGTCGACGCCCAGCAGCGAAGCGAGATCGACGCGCGCGGTGCGAAGCTGCTCTGCCATCAACAGCAGGTCGGTTTCAACCGTCGCCTGCGTCAGTGAGCCGTGCGCACGGGTCACGCGCTCACGCTGCTCGCGGTGGAGAAGCGCACCCGATGGTGCGGGCATGATCTCGGCAGCGCGCTGCTGGAGGTGGGTCCACAACGCAGTAATCGAGGCGGGATCATCGATCGCGGTAGCGAGCACGCCATCAGGGGCAGGCATGCGGTCGGGCGCATCGGCACGTGCGTGGACGAGCGTTGATGCATCGGGTGCTTCGCCCGGATCGCCGAGCCACAGCACCAGATCGGAGCGTCCGATCGCCTGATCCGCCCGCTCAATGCCGATCCGCTCGATCGCGTCGTCGGTATGCTGACGCAGGCCAGCGGTGTCGATCAGCACGAACGCTTGGCCGCCGCGCTGCACCACAGCTTCCAACGTGTCGCGCGTCGTTCCCGCCTGCGGCGTGACGATCGCCGCGTCGCGTGCCAGAAGTGCGTTGAACAGGGAAGACTTGCCGGCGTTGGGTGGTCCGGCGAGAACGACTGTCACGCCCTCGCGCAGTCGCTCAACCGTGGGACGATCGAGCACGCTCGCGATCTCGGACGCAAGGTGTGCGATCTCGCTAGTGATGTGGCTGAGGTCACTCGAGGCGACGTCGTCCTCGTCGCTGTAATCGAGCGATGCCTCAATCTGCGCCGAAAGCTGGCTTATTCGGGTGAGCCAGCCGGAGACCGCGCGGCTGATCTCGCCCTCGGCGGCGGCGAACGCTGATTTGCGCTCTGCCTCGGTTTCTGCGGCGAGCAGGTCGGCAAGTCCTTGCGCCTGCGCGAGGTCAAGCCGACCATTTTCGAGCGCGCGGCGGGTGAACTCGCCTGCGACAGCGGGACGAAGTGCTGGGAGTGCGGCAAGCGCGGCCTCAACTGCCGCGACGACCGCCCGCCCACCGTGGAGGTGAAACTCGACCAGATCTTCACCCGTCGCTGTGGTCGGTCCAGGAAAGGCGAGTACCAGCGCGCGGTCGAGCGGCGCACCGGCGGCATCGTGCAACGTGCGCAGTGTCGCGCGGCGCGGCGTGACGCAGGCACCGGCCAGTTGGTGCATCGCCGTAAACGCCGCCGGCCCGCTGACGCGCAGCACCGCGATCGCCGCAGGAGGGCGCCCACTGGAAACAGCAAAGATCGTGTCGTTCACGCCGCCGGCTTCGTCGCTGTGCTGAACATCGTGCGCCAGAAATCAACGCTGGCATCGCCCATCGGCGCCCAGCTCTTCATCATCGTGCCGATCGCCTCGGGCGAGACACCGCCGCTCTCCATCGCTTCCTGCATCTTTGCCAGATAGCGATCGTGCAGCGGCGACAGATCGGGCAGCCCCATTGCGCGGCGCGCTTCCTCCGGCGTGCATTCGACCTCGATCGTGACCTTCATGCGAGACCCTTCCATCAGGTGCCGAGTGGCACCGCATCGTCATGCCCGATCGCGTGACCGGGCGGCAACGTTCGTACGTTGCGATCGCTCGGGCAGGTGACTAGGCGCTAGGTGGTGGGTGCGAACCGCCACGGCAATCGATGGAGATGATCATGACCTGCAATGTGACGTTGGACACGCTCGATGGGCAGACGATGCCTGCCTACCGTGCCGAGCCGGAAGGAACGCCCAAGGCGGCGATCATCGTCATCCAGGAGATCTTCGGGGTCAACGCAGGGATTCGTCGCAAATGCGACACGCTGGCGGAGGCGGGTTATCTCGCGATCGCGCCGGACCTGTTCTGGCGCATCGAACCCGGAATCGAGCTTGATCCCGACATCAAGCCGCAGATGGATCGCGCGCTGTCACTGATGGGCCAGTTCAACCAGGATGCGGGTGTGCGCGATATCGAGGCCGCGATTCGCTATGCGCGGGATGCGAGCGGCGGGCGCAAGGTCGGCGCGGTCGGCTACTGTCTGGGCGGGCGGCTTGCGTACATGACCGCGGCGCGGACCGACGTCGACGCGAGCGTCGGCTATTACGCGGTCGGCGTCGATGGCCTGTTGGGTGAGAAGCACGCAATCGCCAATCCGCTGATGCTCCACATCGCGGGTGAGGATGGCTTCGTCGACAAGGAAACGCAGGCCAAGATGCACGCGGGGCTGGACGACCACCCCAAGGTCACGCTGCATGATTACGCGGGCGAGGACCACGGCTTCGCAACCGAGTTCGGCGAACGGCGCTCGGATGCGTCGGCGAAGCAGGCGGACGAGCGGACGATGGCGTTCTTCGCCGAGCATCTCGGCTGAGGCGTGGAGGGCGGGGTGCCGTACCCCGCCCAACGATTACACCGGCTGACCGTCGGTATCGCGCAATACCTCGCGCCGGCCGACGTGATCGGGACGGCTGACGACGCCGTCCTTCTCCATCCGCTCGATCAGGCGTGCGGCGGAATTATAGCCGATGCGGAGCTGACGCTGGATCCACGAGGTCGACGCCTTCTGGCTTGAACACACCAGCGCCACGGCGGCACGGTATTGCTGGTCCTCCGCCGAATCCTCGCCGGTCGGCGCGCCGTCGAGCGCGAAGCTCTGCTCGGGCTCCTCGGTAACGGAGTTGATGTAATCGGGCGCACCCTGCGCGCGCCAATGGTCGGTGACCGCCTGCACCTCGTCGTCGCTGACGAACGGCCCGTGCACACGGACGATGCCCTTCCCGCCGGGCATATAGAGCATGTCGCCCTTGCCGAGCAGCTGTTCGGCGCCTTGTTCGCCAAGGATGGTGCGCGAGTCGATCTTGGAGGTGACGTGGAAGGAAATGCGCGTCGGCAGATTGGCCTTGATCACGCCGGTGATGACGTCGACCGAGGGGCGCTGCGTCGCCATGATGAGGTGAATTCCCGCCGCGCGCGCCTTCTGCGCCAGCCGCTGGATCAGGAACTCGACCTCCTTGCCCGCGGTCATCATCAGGTCGGCGAGCTCATCGACCACGACGACGATCTGCGGCAGCACGTCATAGTCGAGCTGCTCTTCCTCGTGCACCGGACGTCCGTGCTCGTCCCAGCCGGTCTGGACACGGCGACCGAGTGGCGAGCCCTTGGCCTTGGCCGCGCGTACCTTCTCGTTGAAGCTCGCGAGGCTGCGCACGCCGACCGACGACATCTGGCGGTATCGATCCTCCATCGTCTCCACCGCCCATTTGAGCGCGCGCACCGCCTTGGAAGGGTCGGTGACCACGGGCGAGAGCAGGTGCGGGATGTCGTCGTACATGCTGAGTTCGAGCATCTTGGGATCGATCATGATCATGCGGCACTGCTCGGGCGTCAGCCGGTAGAGCAGCGACAGGATCATGCAGTTCAGCCCCACCGACTTGCCCGACCCGGTGGTACCGGCGACGAGCAGGTGCGGCATCGGCGCCAGATCGGCGATGACGGGATCGCCCGCGATGTTCTTGCCCAGGATCACGGGCAATTGCGCGGTCAGGTCGTCGAACGTCTGCGATCCGACCAGTTCGTGCAGCGACACCGATTCGCGCTTTTGATTGGGCAGTTCGATGCCGATCACGTTGCGTCCCGGAATTACCGCAACGCGCGCCGAGATTGCCGACATGTTGCGCGCAATATCGTCGGCGAGCTGAATCACACGGCTCGCCTTTATACCGGGTGCGGGTTCGAGTTCGTACATCGTGACGACTGGGCCTGGTCGAACCTCGACAATGTCGCCCTTGACGTTGAAGTCGTCGAGCACGGTTTCGAGCAATCGCGCGTTACGCTCCAGCGCTGCCTTGTCGACCGGACCGGAAGTCGAGACCGGCGCGGGGTTGAGCATGTCGAGCGTCGGCAGGACGTAGTCGCCGCGTGCTTCGCCAGTCGGGGCCGATGCCGCCTTCGGCTTGGCAGCAGTCGGCGCAACCTTGCGCTCGCCGATAACGGGGGCGGGGCGATCACCGCTATCAACCGGTGTTTCGACGCGTGCCTCGCGCCGCGCGGGAGGGGAGGAAAGCGCCTGGCTTTCCTTGAGCTGTTCCTCGTCCTCGTCGTCGTAGAAGTAATCGTCGTCGCGGCGCGCCCGCACGCGGCGGCGTGTCAGCCGACCGAAGTCGATTTCGAGGCTGCGGCCCCATACGACCACGCCGGCAAGCCCGGTCACCAACCCGAGCGCAACCAGCGCCCACCAGCTGATCGCCGCGTTATTGGCGAATGCCAGTGCCCAGCGCGCGGCGGCAACGACCGCGAGCCCGATCGCGCCGCCCCAGCCGAACGGCAGCGCAGGCACGGCACCCGGCGCAACGCAACCGAGCGCGACCGCCATCAGCACGACGCCGATCAGTGCGGTACGCAGCATTCGTCCCCACGCACCCGCGGGCTCGTCGCGCCACAATCGGGTTGCGACGATCGGCCCGACCGGCAGCAGCAGCGCGCCCGCCGGGCCGAACAGCATCAATGCGATGTCGGCGAACCATGCGCCGAGCGGACCCAGCAGATTGTCGACCCCGCCACCCGCGGTGTTGAGCGAGCTGTCGCCCGGATGGTAGCTAGCCAGCGCCAGCGCCATCGCGGCGGTCGCCACGAACAGCGCGATCGCGACCGCGAGCGACCAGCTGCGCAGCGCACCCGCCTTCACCGTCTCGCGCCACAAAGGTGCGGTTGCACGGGTCGCCATCATCAATCCCCAGCGATGTATTGAAACACGTAAACCATCCGCTTCCCTTGAGTTTTCGTCAAGTCGGCGGCGTTGGCAGGCGCAGCGATGAGGCGTAAAGCGTGGCGCATGAACAACGCTTCCGCGCACGCAGACGTATTGATCCTGGGTGGTGGTCTGGTCGGCAGCACGCTCGCGATTGCACTGGCTCAGGCGGGCCTGAGCACGATCGTCGTCGATCCCGCCGATCCGAACGTGATCCTGTCCGCCGGGTTCGACGGGCGCGCGTCTGCGGTGGCGAGTGCCAGCCACCGACTCCTCGATGTGATCGGTGTCGGCGAGAAATTGCGCGGTCAGGGCTGCGCGATCCGTCACATTCGCGTCAGCGACGGGCTGGCGCCGGGCAAGCTAGACTTCATTCCTGGCGAACAGGACGAGCCGCTCGGCACGATGTACGAGAACCGACTGCTGCGCACGACCCTGTTCGAGGTGGCGTCGGCAGCGGACGGTGTCGACCTGAGGATGCGGACACGCGCGACCGCAATCGAGCGCGATCTGGACGGCGTCACCGCGACCTTGTCCGATGGCAGCACCGTCACCGCGGACCTGCTCGTGGCGGCGGAGGGGCGCAACTCGCCCACACGCGAAGCGAGCGGGATCAAGGTCGCGCGGTGGCAGTACGATCATGCCGCGATCATCGGCGCGTTCCATCACGAGCGTTCGCACGAAAACATCGCGTTCGAGATCTTCTATCCCTCGGGTCCCTTTGCACTGCTGCCGCTGCCGGACGATGAGGTCGGGCACCGCTCGGCGATTGTGTGGACGGTGGCCAAGGATCACGCGCCGGGCATGCTCAAGCTCGGTGATCGCGGCTTCCTCGCCGAGGCGGAGAAGAGGATGGGCGGATTCCTGGGCGCGCTGTCGGCGCCGGGCCCGCGCGCGTCCTACCCGCTCGGATTTCATCACACTGCCAGGGTCACCGACACGCGGCTGGCGCTGGTCGGCGACGCGGGTCACGGCATCCATCCAATCGCGGGGCAGGGGCTGAACCTAGGCTTCCGCGACGTCGCCGCGCTGGTCGAGGTCTTGGTCGAGGGACGGCGGCTCGGGCTGGAGGCGGGCGACGCGCAGCTGCTCGCGCGCTATGAGCAGTGGCGCAGCGTTGACACCTTCGCGGTGTCGTTCGCGACCGACACGTTGACCCGGCTGTTCGGCATTCCCGGCAAGACGGCGAGCGCGGTGCGGCGTTTCGGGATCAACGCGGTCGACGCGATCACGCCATTGAAGGATCGCTTCATGGCTGAAGCGCGCGGCGAGAGCGGGCAACTGCCGCGGCTGCTGATGGGAATGCCCGCCTAGGCCGCGAGCGGAAAACGCAGCAGACGATCGTCGAGCGCGACCAGCGCCTCGGCCCGCCTGCCGGTCGCGCGGACGATTTCCGGGTGGGTGGCGTCGAGCCCGCCGGTCAGCGAACCGAAGGCGGGGAAGATCAACTTGCGCTCGGTCGCGACAAAGCAGCGCCGTGCGACGAGCTTACCACGCACGCGAACGCGCAGCTTGGGGTGGAAGTGGCCGGACAATTCGGGTCGTGCCTCGTCGGCGCGCGCCTCGTGACGCAGGATGATGCCGTCGATTTCGGCCTCGTTGCACACCGCGCCGCCGCAGCGGTCGACCAGCACGCGGTCGTGATTGCCGGTGATCCAGGTCCAGCGCGTACTGCCGGTTAACGCCGTCAGCATCTCGCGCGCCTGTGGGGGCAGTCGGTCGCAGCCCTCGATGTCATGGAAGCTGTCGCCAAGACACCAGACTTCCTCCGCTGCCGTCGCGGTAACGAGCGCGGTCAGGTCGGCGAGCGTGCGGATCGAATCGTACGGCGGCAGCATCTGCCCCGCGCGCGCGAACCAGCTCGCTTTCTCCAGATGCAGATCGGCGACGAGCAGCGCACGACGCGCAGGCCAGTACAATGCCCCCTGCGCCAGCGCGCGCCAGTCGTGTCCGCCGAACGAAAGGGGAACCATGCGCCGCTCCTTACGCGCCGAAGCCTGATCCGATCAAGCGGCTACGCGGGAAAGTTCAGCCCGCATAAGCCTTTACGAGGTCAAACAGATAATCCCGCGAGGCGTAGAGCGACGACACGCGGATGCGCTCGTTCAGCCCGTGCGTGCCGTTGTTGTCGGGCTCCAGGAAGGTACCCGGTGCACCGTACACCGGAATGCCGATCGCCTCGTAGAAGATGCCGTCGGTCGCACCGGTCGACATCAGCGGCAGCAGCGGCACGCCGGGGAAGTGCTTGGCGGCGACGCGACGCATCGGCTCGATCACTTTCGGATCAAGCGTCGGCGGGATTGCGGTCGGGCGGATCGGCTGGTTGACGGTGACCGTCACCTTCGGACCGGCGAGCGTCTTCAAGGTGGCCAGCGTGCCGTCGACGCTCTCGCCTGGAAAGATGCGGCAGTTGATGTTGGCGGTCGCGCGCTGCGGCAGCGCGTTCTCGGCGTGGCCGGCACTCAGCAGCGTGGCGACGCAGGTGGTGCGCAGCGTGGAGTGAAGCGTCTTGTCACGGCTGACGATCGCGTCGGCGGTCTTGTCGTTCGGATCGGCAAGCAACCGCGTGATCGCCGTGCCGGTCTCGCCACCCATCCGCTTGGCGGTCGCGGCGAAGAAGGCGCGCGTCGTGTCGGTGAACTTCACGGGAAACTCATAGCCCTGCACTGCCTTCAACGCGTCGGCGAGCTGGTAGATGGCATTGTCCGGTGGGGGCGCGGAGCTGTGGCCGCCCGGATTAGTAACGAGAAAGGTATAATTCTGCGCCGCCTTCTCGCCGACCTGCACCGCGAGCAGCTGGCGTTTGCCTTCCGCGTCGAGCCGACCGCCGCCGCCTTCATTCAGCGCGAACTCGGCCGCGATCAGCTCGGGGCGGTTCTTCGCCAGCCACTGCGCACCGTTGAACGCGTAGGTCGTCTCCTCGCCGCAGGTCAGCGCGAGCTTGATCGTGCGTTTGGGCTTGTAGCCCTGCTGCCGAAAGCGGATCATCGCGTCGGCCCAGATTGCCGCCTGCGCCTTGTCGTCGACGGTGCCGCGTCCGTAGTAGAAGCCGTTCTCCTCGACGAGCGTAAATGGATCGCGCTGCCAGTCGGCGCGTTTCGCCTCCACCACGTCAAGGTGCCCCATCAGCAGGATCGGCTTGGCCGCAGCGTCGCTGCCTTTCAGCACGGCAACGATGCCGCCGTCATTGGGGTGATCGGGTACCGAGAACAATGTGGTGTCTCGGTCGGTGTAGCCCGCCGCCTTCAACCGCGTCGCGATCTGTGCCGATGCCTTGGTGCAGCTGCCGGTACCCACGACGGTGTTGGTCTCGACCAGCTCCTTGTAGAGGTCGAAGAACGGCCTCTCGTCGGCGCGGGTCTGCGCGGTGACGGGAATCGCACCGAGCACGAGGCCCGCCGACGCCAGCAACGTATTGAGCAGCCCACGCATCATCATTCCCCTCCAGCTCGCCTGACCCCAGCGTTGCAGCGAAAGCGCGCGCGCAACGTCCTTCAATGCGCCGCGACGCTCATTCGCGCTTCATCGAAGTCGATCACAATCCGGTGGCAGTGCAACGTGTCGATGCCGAGCAGCCCCGGCGCGCTGAGATCGACACCGTCGAGCAAGGGTGTCTCGATCTGCTCTCCACCCAGCGTGCTGACCGACAACGAAGGGATGATAGCGGTATCGACAATGCTGGTGCCGGTCATCGCGGTCAGCCGCACACGCCGGTCATGCGGCGATCAATCTCGGCGAAGTTGAGATCATTGGCAGGTTCGTTGGGGCGGGGTCGGGCACCTTCGCGTACACGGGACGTGCGATCGCGCCGAGCAGCAGGGCAGCCAACCTCTCCATGTCGCGATGCTACGCCGGTCGCGGCGCAGCTCCACGCGCGCGTTACTCGATCGCCATCGCTTCATGCGCCAGCGCCTCAGCCTCGATCAGCAATGCGTCGTCGGCGCTGTTGGTCGCGACACGCTCGCGCCCGATCAGCACCAGCACCGGCACCGCGAGCGGGGAGACGCGCGGCAGATCGACGTGCACCATCGTGTCGGCGGCGCGCTCTAGCAGGCTGGCGAGCCGCCCAACATCGGTCATCCGCGCGCGTGCGTCGTTCCAGGCGGCTTGCAGCAATACGTGGCCGGGTTCGTACTGGCGCAGCACATCGTAGATCAGATCGGTCGAGAAGGTGACCTGCTTGCCTGTCTTGCGCTTGCCCGGATGCTGCCGCTCGACCAGCCCGCCGATCACCGCCACCTCACGAAACGCGCGCTTGAGCAGGTGCGAGCGCTCGACCCAGTCGACGAACTCGTCTTCCAAAATATCGGCGGAAAAGAGCGCGGCGGGATCGGTGATCTTTTCCAGCCCGAAACATGCCAGCGCATAATCGTTGGCGACGAAGCCGAGCGGCTTCAATCCCATTGTCTCCATCCGCTTGGTGACGAGCATGCCGAGCGACTGGTGCGCATTCCAGCCCTCGAAACTGTACGCGACCATGTAGTGGCGTCCCTCGCGCATGAACGTCTCAACCAGCAACTGGTCGGGGCGCGGCAACGTCGAACGGCGTTCCTGTATCTCCAGCCACTCGCGCACGTCGGGCGGGAAGCGGTGCCACTCTGACGGGGTTGCCAGAAAGCCGCGGACGCGGTCGGCGAGATTGGTCGACAGTGGCATCCGGCTGCCGCCATAGGTCGGGATGCGCGCAGGCCGACTGGTCGCGCGGACGATCAGGTCCTCGGTGTCGATCTTCTCGACCTCGAGGCTCAATCCGGCGAAGAAGAAGGTGTCGCCGTGGGAGAGCGTCGAGGCGAATCCTTCCTCGACCTTGCCGAGCGCGCGGCCGTTGCGAAAGCGGACCTTGAGCATCGTCGCCTCGACAATGATCCCGGCGTTGAGGCGGTGCTGCGCGACGAAGCGCGGGTGGCTGACGCGCCACTCGCCGTTCGCGTCCTGCGCCAGCCGCTTGAAGCGGTCGTATGCACGCAAGCTGTAGCCGCCGTCGCGAATGAAGCCGAGGACGCGATCGAACAGCTCGTCGGAGAGCGCCGAATAGGGCAGCGCGGATCGAACCTCCTCAAGCATCGCATCTTGCGCGAATGGTGCAGCGCAGGCGCACGCCACCAAATGCTGCGCAAGCACGTCGAGCGCGCCCATGCGGAAGACGTCTGGATCGAGCTCTCCCGCCTCGACCGCATCGAGCGCGGCGCGTGCTTCGAGATATTCGAAGCGATTGCCCGGCACGACCAGCGCGCGCGATGATTCATCGAGCCGGTGGTTCGACCGCCCGATCCGTTGCAGCAAGCGCGACGATCCCTTGGGCGCACCCATCTGGATCACGCAATCGACGTCGCCCCAATCGACCCCGAGATCGAGGCTCGAAGTCGCGACGAGCGCGCGCAGCCGCCCCGATGCCATCGCCGCCTCGACCTTGCGGCGGGCTTCCTTTTCCAGACTACCGTGATGGATGCCGATCGGCAGCTGGTCCGTGTTCGACTTCCACAGATCCTGGAAGATCAGCTCGGCGAGGCTGCGCGTGTTGCAGAAGATGATGCTGGTGCGGTTGCGCGAGATCTCCGCCATTACCTGCGCGGCGGCGTAGCGGCCTGAGTGACCCGCCCAGGGCACGCGATCCTCGGGTAGCAGGATCGCGATGTTCGGGTCGGCGCCGCCTTCGCCCTGCACGAGGCTGACCGTGTCGATGTCGCCGTCGGGTGCGAGCCAGGCGCGATAGCCGTCGGGGTCGGCAACCGTGGCGGACAAGGCGACGCGGCGCATGTCGGGCGCGATCCGCTGCAGCCGCGCCATGCACAGCGACAGCAGATCGCCGCGCTTGCCCGTGGCGAAGGCGTGGACCTCGTCGACGACAATAGTGCGCAGGTTCGCGAACATCGTGAAGCTGTCGGGATAACTCAGCAGCAGCGAGAGCGACTCGGGCGTCGTCAGCAGGATCTGCGGCGCCTTGATACGCTGCCGTGCCTTTCGGTCGGACGGCGTATCACCGGTGCGCGTCTCGACGCGGATGTCGAGCTCCATCTCGTCGATCGGCGTGACGAGATTGCGCTGAATGTCGACCGCCAGTGCCTTCAGCGGTGAGACGTAAAGGGTATGCAGCCCGTCGCTCGGTTGTTCGATCAGCTCGGCAAGTGTCGGGAGAAAACCGGCGAGCGTCTTGCCCGCACCTGTCGTCGCGACCAGTAGCGCCGAGCGCCCGCGCTGCGCCTCGACCAGCATGTCGAGCTGATGCCGACGCGGCTGCCATCCGCGTGCGTCAAACCAGCGCGCGAGCGGGGCGGGTAATGAATCGATGAGTTCGTTCACGCGGTCACTCAACCGCAGCGGGCCGTGTCAAACAAGCGCGGTCACGGCGTGCGTGCGCGGTCCTCGGCCGATTGCTCGTGATAATTGCGCCGCGTGGCTTCCTCGGTGCGACGGATTTCCTCCGGCGTTTGCTTGTTGCGCGTCTTCGCGAAAAGGATTGCGCCGCCCAACACCACGAAGCCGAGGATGACGACGATCGCCATCAGACTGTCACCGAACATCCGCCTGTCTCCCATCTCGTTATCCGATCAACGTGCGCGCCGATTGATTCGATCCCGGAACGCACCCGACTGCCCGCCGGTTGTCGTCACATGGCGCGCGCACCCCTCGGCGACTGGATCGAACCGCATCCGCACGGCATCTACGTGCGCCCGGCCGACGCGTGGATCGACCCTTCGACGCCGCAACCGCGCGCGCTGGTGACGCACGGCCATGCCGACCACGCGCGCGGTGGGCACGGTGCGGTATGGGCAACGCCCGAGACGCTGGCGATCATGGACGTGCGCTACGGACAGCAATCGGCCAACCCGGTGCAATACGGCGAGACGATCCGCATGGGCGAGGTCGAAGTCGGCTACGTCCCCGCGGGCCACGTGCTGGGGTCAGCGCAGATCGTGCTCGATTACCGCGGCGAGCGCGTGGTGGTGTCGGGCGACTACAAGCGACGCAGCGATCCGACATGCACACCGTTCGAACCGGTCAAATGCGATGTGTTCGTGACCGAGGCGACGTTCGGACTGCCGGTGTTCCGCCACCCCGACACCGGCGACGAGATCGACAAGCTGATCGCCGCGCTCCACGCCAATCCGACGCGCTGCGTGCTGGTGGGTGCCTATGCCCTCGGCAAGGCGCAGCGCGTGATCGCGGAATTGCGCGAACGCGGGCATGAGGCGCCGATCTACCTTCACGGCGCGCTGCAGCGGTTGTGCGACCTCTACGTCGAACAGGGCGTGCGGCTGGGTGAGTTGCGCCCCGTCGCCGACACGCCGAAGGCCGAGATGGCGGGGCACGTCGTCATGTGCCCGCCCGGCGCGCTCAACGATCGCTGGTCGCGGCGGCTGCCCGACCCGATCACCGCAATGGCGAGCGGGTGGATGCGCGTGCGCCAGCGTGCGCGGCAGAAGAACGTCGAGCTGCCGCTGATCCTCTCCGATCACGCCGACTGGGACGAGCTGACGACAACGCTGCTTGAGATCAGCCCCAAGGAAGTGTGGGTAACGCATGGGCGCGAGGATGCATTGGTTCATTGGTGCATGACGCGCCAGATTCGCGCGCGCGCGCTGGCGCTCGCCGGGTTCGAGGACGAGGACGACTAGCGCTCAACGGCAATCGGGATTGCCGCCGCCGTTCGCGTAGAGGTAGGCGATCACATCGGCGCGATCGAGCCCGTTACGCAGGCCTGGAAAGCGCATCGACGTGCCCGGCGCGAAGGCGGCGGGGTTGGCCAGCCAGCGGTCGAGCCGCGCACACCTCCACGTGCCGCCAACGGATTGCAGCGCGGCGGTGTAGCCGAACCGCGCGCTGTTGTGCCCCACCTGCGCGCGCGTGACGCCGTGAAGATTGGGACCGTCGCGGTCGCCCGTGCCAGCGTCGATCGTGTGGCAGGCGGCACACTGGCGGAACACCGCGCGGCCCAATCGCGCGTCCGCCACCTTCATGCGGGCGGCGAGGGGAGCATCAGGCGACACGCCACGGTCGCGCACGGCGGGGCTGCAGGCAGCGAGTAAGGCTACGAGCGCGAGGCTAGTCGAACGAACTGCCGCCCGCATCACTCTCGCGTCCCTCCAGCTTCGCCCACAAGCCGCCGGTACCCGCCTCCTGCGCACGGTTGACGTATTGCGACGCAACCAGACACCCCTTGATAGGGCGCAGCGGCAACAGGCAGCCGAGCACCATGATCGGCACCGAGGTGACCAGATGCACCCACGCGGGCGGGTCATACGCCACCTGTATCCACACCACGATGAAGGTCAGCGGCAGCGCGATGATGCACAGCGAGAAGAACGCCGGCCCGTCGTCGGCAGCGGCGAAGCGATAGTCGAGTCCGCAGCGATCGCACGCCGGCGCGATCTTCAACCAAGACGAGAACAGGCGCCCTTCGCCGCAGCGGGGACAGCGTCCCTTCAACCCGCAGCGCAAAATCCACTGGAGCTGGGACGGGCGCTCGGCATCGGGCTGGTCGGCGGGAATGGCGTTCGGGTCGTCCATGTCGGGTAAGATGGGTGTTGCGGGAGTGGAAGGCGAGGGCGTTGCGGCTGATCCATGTTGCTTCACACGCCCTGTTGTCCATCAGCGAGGATCGCGATCGACTTCGCCGCCCTTCATCACGAAGCTGACGCGCTCCAGCGTGCGCACATCGGCGAGCGGATCGCCGTCGACCGCGATCAGGTCGCCGTAGCGTCCGAGCGCGATCGCGCCGACGTCGCTGCGGTTGAGCGCCTCGGCGGCGTTCTTCGTTGCGGCCTGGATCGCCTCGATCGGGGTCATGCCCCATTCGACCATCTTGGCGAACTGCCGCGCATTGTCGCCGTTCGGGTAAACGCCGCCGTCGGTGCCGAACACCATCTTCACGCCGGCGGCGTGCGCCGCGCGGAACGTTTCGCGCTGCTTGCGACCGATCAGCCGTTCCTTTTCCAGGCTCTCGGGAAACGCGCCGTTCTTCGCGCCCTCGGCCAGGATGTAGTCGTCGTTGTATATGTCCATGCTGAACCAGGCGCCGCGCTCGCGCGCGAGCTTGAACGACTCGGCGTCGGCGAGGCTGGCGTGCTCGATCGTGTCGACGTCGGCACGCAGCGCGTCGTTGATGCCGGCGGTGCCGTGCGCGTGCGCGGCGACGCGCATGCCGAGCATGTGCGCTTCCGCGGTCACCGCCTGCATTTCGGGCAGGCTCATCTGCTGCGCGCCGGGTGAATCGCGCTTCGACAGCACGCCGCCGGTGGCGCAGATCTTGATCACCTCGGCGCCGTATTTGCGCATCGTCCGCACCAGCTTGCGATAACCATCGGGCGTGTCGGCGACGCTTGGGTTGGGCACGGCCGCGAACGACGGGGGCAGCGCCTCGGTCGCGTCGCAGTGGCCGCCGGTCGCACCGAGCGCGTAGCCCGCGGGAACGATGCGAGGGCCGGGCACGTAGCCGCCCTCGATCCCCTGTTTCAGCGCGACATCATCGTAATTGCCCGACCCGACGTTGCGCACGGTCGTAAAGCCCGCATCGAGCGTCTTCTTGGCATTTGCTACGCCGACCACCGTCGCGAAATTGTCGGTGAACTCAAGCCCACGATAGCCCGACAGCCGCGGGTCGCTGGTCAGGTGGACGTGCATGTCGATCAGGCCGGGCAGCAGCGTGCGCTCTCCCAGGTCGATCCGTTCCGCACCTGCAGGCACGGCGTCGCCACGCCTTCCGACCGCGGTGATCTTCCCGTCGGTGATCACCACCTGCGCATTGTCGACGCGGCGGCCGGCCAGCACGTCGATCATGTGCGCGGCGGTGACGACGACGGTGCGTGCCTCGGCAGCGAACGGCGTGAGCGCCATCGTGACGGCGCCGAGAAGCGCGGGCAAACGGTTCATCGGTGTTCCTTTTCCCTGTTGCACGTACCTTGCCGCGCCGGGGCAGACGCACAAGTGCTTTCGCTTGAACAGGTGAAGGATGCTGGCCTAGGTTCGTGCAAAGACAATGATTTCCAGGGGGTTTGCGCGTGTTCCGATTGGCCTCGTTGCTGCTGTTGACCGTCGGCGCCGCCGGCATGGCGCAGGATCGCGGAGGTGGTGCCGACAAGCCAGCGCCCAAGGAGAAGGCGGGGCGCACCAACGCGGAGATCCAGCGCGACCTGGTCGAGGCCGATTACGCCGCCGCGCCGGTTGCCGAGCGCGCAGAGGTGTCGCGCGGCAATGTTTCCGTCGCGGGCAAGCGGCTGGGCTATACCGCCACCGCGGGTACACTGACGCTGCGTGATACCGAGGGAAAGCCGACCGCGTCGATGTTCTACACTGCCTATACGCTCGACGGCGTCAAGCCGGGGACGAAGCGGCCGATCACCTATTTCTACAACGGCGGACCCGGCAGCCCGACCTTCTGGCTCCACATGGGCTCGTTCGCACCCGTCCGATTGAAGACCGGCAATCCCGAGACGATCCGCCCCGCGCCGTACGACTTCGGCCCCAACCCCGACACGTTGCTCGATAAGACCGACATGGTGTTCCTCGATGCGATCGGGGCTGGCTATTCGCGGCCGCTCGGGGACATGAAGCCCGCTGCGTTCTACGGCACCGACGAGGACGCCGACGCCTTCGCCAAGGCGATCATCCGCTACTCGACCAAGTACGGCCGCTGGAATAGCCCGAAGTTCATCTTCGGCGAAAGCTATGGCACACTGCGATCGGGCGCGCTCGCGTACCAGTTGCAGGACCGCGGCATGGCGCTGAATGGCGTGGTGCTGCTGTCGTCGATCATGAACTACGGCTATCGCCAGCCCGGGCTCGATCAGGTGTACCTTAATTATCTGCCGAGCTACGCCGCGACCGCCTGGTATCACAATCGCGTGCCGAACCGCCCAGCCGACGTGGCAACGATAGTCCAGCAGGCGCGCGACTTCGCGACCGGACCCTATATGTCCGCGCTCGCCAAGGGGCAGAACATATCGATGCAGGAGCGCGACGCGGTGGCGCGGCGAATGAGCGAGCTGACAGGACTCAGCCCGGAGTTCATCATCCGCTCCAACCTGCGCGTCGACCTGCCGCGCTTCCAGAAGGAGCTGCTACGCGGCACGCGCCAAACGATCGGACGGTTCGACTCGCGCTACACCGGGCTCGACGCCGACGCCGCGGGCGAGCGGCCGGAGACCGACGCCTCGTCCGACGCGATCTCGGGCGCATTCATCGCGACGTTCAACGATTATGTGACGCACACCTTGGGCTACAAGACCGACATGCCGTATCGCCTGTCGGCGCGCGACGCGGCCGGCTGGGACTGGAACTGGAAGCACCGCGCGCCCGGCGGCGGCTACGGCGCGATGCAGAACAATCCCAACACCGCAGTCGATCTGGCGGCGGCGATGCGTGCCAATCCGTACCTCCACGTGCTGTCGATGAATGGCTGGTACGACATGGCGACGCCGTTCTTCGGGACCGAGAACGACCTCGGCCACATGATGCTCGAACCTGCGCAGCAGGCGAACCTTCGCTTCACCTATTATCCGGCCGGGCACATGACCTACCTGAATCCCGAGGCCCTGCGCGCAATGAAGCGCGATCTGTCGGCATGGTACGACCAGGCGGTCAGCGACGCGCGCGACGGCACGCCCGCGCAGCCCGCCAGCCTATCGGCGGCGCAGACGACGCCGCCGAACTGATAAAGAAACAAGGGGAGAAGGTATGTTGATCCGTCACCTGTCGCTGGCGCTGCTCGCCGGCGTCGCCGCGCCGGCGATCATCGGCGCGACGCAAGCTCCGTCGGCAGCGGCACCTGCCGCCAGCAGCACCGCCGCCGAGGACGCGCGGCTCGTCGCATTTCTCGACCGTGCCTTCGACGAGCAGGTCGCGCTCAGCCCGGAGGCGCAGACGAGCCTTGGACTGAAGACCAACTACGACCGGCTCGACGATTACACCGACGCCGCGGCGGTGAAGAGCCGCGAGCTGGGTGAGCGCCAGCTGGCACAGATGCACGCGCAGTTCAGCCCAGCCCGGCTGGGGACAAGCGCACGGCTCAGCTATCGCCTGTTTGAGCAGCAGGCCGAGCAGGCGCGCGAGGCGTTCCGCTTCCGGGATCACGGCTACATCATCTCGACCAACGGCAGTCCGATGGGCGAGGTGCCGGTGTTCCTGATCAACAATCACCGCATCGACAATGCCGACGACGCGCGCGCGTACATCGCGCGGCTGCGCGATACCGAACGCGTGATGCGCGAGAGCGCGGCCGAGCTGCGCGAGCGCGCGGCGAAGGGCATCGTGCCGCCTAAGCTCAACTTCGCTTCCGTCCGCGCCGATGCGACGAAGGTGGTGACGGGTGCGCCGTTCACCGCCGGGCCGGACACCGCCGTCCTAGCCGACTTCAAGAAGAAGGTTGCTGCGCTCACCATTCCGCAGGGCGAGAAGGACAAGCTCGTCGCCGAGGCGATTGCGGCGATGACCGGTCCGTTCAAGCGCGGCTACGACGTGATGTTCGCCGCCCTCGACGCGGTCGAGCCGATGGCGACGGGCGACAATGGTGCGTGGAGCCTGCCCGACGGGGCGGCTTATTATCAGCAGCGGCTGCGCGCGACGACGACGACCGACCTGACCGCGGACCAGATCCACCAGATCGGGCTCGACCAGGTTGCCTCGATCGGGCGCGAGATGGAGGCGATCAAGCGCCGGGTCGGCTTCACCGGCACGTTGCCGCAGTTCTTCGACTACATTCGCACCGATCCGAAGTTCAAATATCCCAACACCGAGGCGGGTCGCGAGCAGTACCTATCCGACGCGCGCGCGGTGATCGCGGACATGATGGCGGCGGCGCCGCGGTGGTTCAGCCGCCTGCCCAAGGCCAAGCTGGAGGTGCGTGCGGTCGAGAAATGGCGCGAGGCGACCGCGCCCACCGCCTTCTACAACCAGCCCGCGCCCGACGGCTCACGCCCGGGCATCGTCTACGTCAATCTGGTCGACATGAACCAGACGCAGAAGGTGCAGATGGCGGGCATCTCGGTTCACGAGGGCGCACCTGGCCACCATTTCCAGATCGCGCGCGCGATGGAGCTGGAGGGGCTGCCCAAGTTCCGTCGCTTCGGCGGCTACGGCGCCTATGCCGAGGGGTGGGGCCTCTACACCGAGCGGCTGGCGAAGGAGATGGGCGCATACAAGGACCCGTATTCGGAGTTCGGGATGCTCTCGCTCCAGATGTGGCGTGCGATCCGGCTGGTGCTCGACACCGGCATCCACTCCAAGCGCTGGACCCGCGCGCAGGCGATCGCCTATTTCAAGGCGAACAGCTCGGTCAGCGACACCGATATCGCGCGCGAGGTCGATCGCTACATCAACTGGCCGGGGCAGGCGACCGCGTACAAGATCGGCCAGCTCAGGATTACCGAGCTGCGCACCAAGGCCGAGCGCGCACTGGGACCGAAATTCGACATCCGCGACTTCCACGAGGCGGTGCTGGCGCAGGGCGCGCTACCGCTCGACGTGCTCGAGGAACAGGTCGACCGCTACATCGCGGCGAAGAAGGGATAGGCGGTGGGGCAGGCCGGATCCGCGCCCGGCCTGTCGACAAGGCTGTGGATAAGTCGTGGATCGTTGTGGCTAGCCGGCCAGCGCGCGCGCGCGGCGGCGCTGGACCGAGCTGCCGATCCCCATCGCCTCGCGGTATTTTGCCACGGTCCGCCGCGCGATGTCGAAGCCCTTGGCGTTGAGCAGTTCGACCAAGGTGTCGTCGGAAAGAATTTTCGCGCCCTCGCCCGCGATCAGCGCGCGGATCGCGCTCTTCACTGCCTCCGCCGACACGGCGTCGCCGCCATCGGCCGACTGGATCGCCGAGGTGAAGAAATATTTGAGCTCGAACAGCCCGCGCGCGCACGACAGATATTTGTTTGACGTCACGCGGCTGACGGTCGACTCGTGCATGTCGATCGCCTCCGCGATCCGCGCGAGCGTCAGCGGGCGCAGTTGCGACACGCCGTGGACGAAGAACGCTTCCTGCTGGCGCACGATCTCGGTCGCGACGCGGATGATCGTGCGCTGGCGCTGATCGAGCGCCTTGACCAGCCAGTTCGCGCTGGCGAGCTGATCGCCGAGCCACGCCTTCGACGCCTTGTCCTGCGCGCCCGAGGCGAGTTCGGCGTGGTAGCGGCGGTTGACCAGCACACGCGGTAGCGTCGCGCCGTTGATCTCGACGTTCCAGCCCTTCGTCCCGCGCGTCACGTAGACATCGGGGACGACCGCGGGCGCGACCTCGCCGCCGAAGCGGCAACCGGGTTTGGGATCATAGCCGCGCAGTTCCCGGATCATGTCGGCCATGTCCTCGTCGTCGACGTGGCACAGCCGCTTTAAGCGCGACAGGTCGCCGCGCGCGAGCAGGTCGAGATTGTCGAGCAGCCGCGCCATGCACGGATCGTAGCGGTCGACCTCGCGTGCCTGGATCGCGAGGCATTCCGCCAGATCGCGCGCGCCGACGCCCGTCGGATCGAACGTCTGGATGACGCCAAGCACCGCCTCGACCTGCGCGAGCGGCACGCCCAGCCGCTGCGCGACCTCGAGCAGGCGGACCTGAAGATATCCCGCCTCGTCGATGTGATCGATCAGGTGCTGCGCGACGAACAGGTCGCCGGCGGCAAATGCGGTGCCCGCCTGCGCGAGCAGATGGTCGGCGAGGCTTTCCGCGCGCGTATCGGCGAAGGCGTCGAGGTCGGGCATCTCGCCTCCCGACACGCTGCCGCCCGCCGGGCCTAGAGACGCGCCACCATCAGATGGCGCATCGTCGAACCGCTCCGCCGCAATGTCGACGTCGAGCGACTCGCCCGCGGCTTCGCCCGTCATCACCAGTTCGTCGGCGCCCGCAGGCTCGTCGCGCGCAGGCTCGGGCGCGTCGGGGGCGATCACCGGCGCGTCGTCGGCGGCGGGCGCGGTATCGAGCAGCGGGTTCTTCTCGACCTCCTCTGCGATCACACCCTCGATTTCTAGGTTGGACAGCGCCAGCAGCTTGATCGCCTGCTGCAACTGCGGCGTCATCACCAGCGATTGCGACTGGCGCAGGTCGAGGCGTGGCGCGAGGCTCATGCCTGGGTGTCGCCGGTGTCGTGCAGGCGCGCCGTCATCGCTACAGCGTGAAACCCTCGCCCAGGTAGAGCCGGCGAACGTTGGCGTCGGCGACCAGCTCTTCCGGGCTTCCGGTGAACAGCACGCGACCATCGTAGATGATGTAGGCCCGGTCGACGATGTCGAGCGTCTCGCGCACATTGTGGTCGGTGATCAGCACGCCGATGTCGCGACTCTTCAGATCCTTCACCAAGTCGCGGATGTCGGCGATCGAGATCGGGTCGATGCCCGCGAACGGTTCGTCGAGCAGCATGATCGACGGATCGGCCGCGAGGGCCCGCGCGATCTCCGCGCGGCGACGCTCGCCACCCGACAGCGCCATCGCGGGTGCGTCGCGCAACCGCGTCAGGCCGAACTCATCGAGCAGTTTCTCCAGCTTGGTGCTGCGCGCGTTCACGTCGGGCTCGGATAGTTCGAGCACGGTCATGATGTTCTTCTCGACCGACAGCCCGCGAAAGATCGAGGTCTCCTGCGGCAAATAGCCAAGCCCCAGGATCGCACGGCGGTACATCGGCAGCCCGGTGATGTCGTCACCGTCGAGCATGATGCGGCCCGCATCGGGCTTCACCAGCCCCATCACCGAGTAAAAGCACGTCGTCTTCCCCGCGCCGTTGGGACCAAGCAGCCCGATCACCTCGCCGCGTCCGACCGACACCGACACGTCGGTCAGCACGGTACGCTTGTCGTACGACTTGGCGATCGAGACCACCTGCAGCCCGTGCGCGACGGGCGCCTCGTGGATCGCCTCGACGTCGTCCAGCGTGTGATCGATCGTGGTGGCCATGCGCGCGGGCACTCTCGTTATGGTCCGTTCAGAGCGCTCGGGATGCTCCGTCATGCACGCTTTACGCCAAAGCGCCGCGTGCGCAAAGCGGGCGTGAATGGTGGCCGGCGACCCGCCCGAATGTAAATTTTGGCAAGCGTCTTCAATCGACTACGTTGATCGATGTTAGCACGTTCTGTCGGAACCGCGCGCGCGAGTCGCCCGTATGGCCCGTCCATGCCTATGCCTGAGACACCGATGTTCCCGTGGCGCCATTCGGCGCAGGCCGAACTCGAAGCGATGATGCACGCCCATGTCGACGACCGGGCATTTCCGTGCGTGGGTGCGAAAGCGGCTCTCGCCAAGGGCACGTTGCACGTCCTCGCCTGCAATCGGATCAACAGCTCATGGGACGATTTGCGCATCCACGACGGGCTAATGCGCTTCGCCGAGGCGTACCGCGACGATCCGGGCCTGTTTCGCAGCTTCGCGGTGGTGTTCGAAGGCCCCGACGATCTGTGCGAGCCCGCGTTCGAGCAGGCATTGTGGAAGCGTATACAGTCGCTGTCCGACAAGGACGTTTGGCGCGGGCAGGATTATGATGCGCGCGTCAGTGCCGACCCCGACGACCCGCATTTCTCGCTGAGCTTCGGCGGCGAGGCGTTCTTCGTCGTCGGGCTGCACCCGCATGCCTCGCGTCCGGCGCGGCGCTTCGCGCGCCCGACGATGGTGTTCAACCTGCACGACCAATTCGAGACGTTGCGCGCGCAAGGCCGCTATGAGACGATGCGCGAGAAGATCATGGTTCGCGACGAGGCGGTGGCGGGATCGCGCAACCCGATGCTCGCGCGCCACGGCGCCTCTAGCGAGGCGCGCCAGTATAGCGGGCGCGTGGTCGATGACGCGTGGCGCTGCCCGTTTCATTACTCGGGCAGCGCGGAGCAGTGAGCGCGCCCGCGACCGAGATTTCACCCCGCTCGGGCACGGCGTTTACGCTCGATGCCGGTCAGACGCTGACCGTGATCGATCCGCGCGGGGTACAGGTCGCCGATCTGCTCGCCTACAATCGCGACGACATCCGCGAGGTGATTTCGTCCGGGCGCACACTCGACTATGCCGAGACGATTCGGCTCACCACCGGGCATCTGCTCTATTCGAACCGCTCGACGCCGATGCTGGAGATCGTCGCGGACGACGTCGGCGTGCACGACTTCCTGCTGACGCCGTGCTCCTACGATACCTTTCACCATTTCTACCCCGACGAGCCGCCGCATCGCGGCTGCTTCGGCAACCTCGCCGCCGCGCTGGAGCCTTACGGCGTCACCGAGGACATGATCCCGATTGCGTTCAATTGCTTCATGAACGTGCCCATTGATGGTGCCACGGGCAGGCTGCAGGTATTGCCTCCGGTCAGTAAGGCGGGCGACCGGATCGTCTTTCGCGCGCTGATGGACCTCGTCATCGGCCTGACTGCCTGCTCGGCGGGCGCGTCGAACGGCGGCAGCTTCAAACCGATCGAATATAGGGTCGATTGATCAGCCGCTCGCTGTCGCGCGCGTGCGCGGCGTAGAGGTCGGCACGCGCGAGATGGATCTGACGGATTGCGGGCGTGATCGCGCGATCGGCCATCGCCCAGCCTGTTCGGCGCGGTTGCGCCAGAAGCTGATGTCGTCTGTTGTACCCATGTTCCGACTCCGCGATGGAGAACGCCTGGTCACGCGGCAAGCAAGGTATAAGCGGCTATTTGGGTCCGCGATGATATGTACCAATGCAAGCCATTGTTTGTAATCTTTCGTCGGCCAGCATTCCTGGCGCATCGCACGGCAGCAGAGGGCACGAGACGTTGAGCGAGGAACAGCCGTTCGCGCGCATCGCCAGCGATGGGACGCTGCGCGCTATCACGCGCGCGACCGTGCCGGAGCATCCGGTCGCGATCGAGGTGAACGGACTCGGCTATGCCGTGATGATGGCGACGCCGGCCGACCTGGCGGATTTCGTCACCGGCTTCGCCTTGTCGGAGCGGATCGTCACCGACGCAGCGCAGATCGCCGACCTCGACCTGTTCGAGGCGCCGCTCGGCTGGATCGCGCGTCTGACGGTGCCGCCGGCGAACGCCGCCGCGCTCGCCGCCCGGGTGCGCACGCGCGCGAGCGACAGCTCGTGCGGGCTGTGCGGGATGGACAATCTGGAGGCAGTGCACCGCGCACTTCCACTTGTTCCTCCCAGTACGATCGATCCGGCCGCGATATTCGCCGCGCTGGAGCAGATGCGCGCGCACCAGCCGCTCAACGCCGCTACCGGTGCCGCGCACGCGGCGATGCTATGTGCTAGTGACGGCACGATCCGCCTCGCGCGCGAGGATGTCGGCCGCCATAACGCCTTCGACAAGCTGATCGGTGCGATGGCGCGTGGTCGGCACGGCTGGGATGGCGGCTTCGCGCTGCTGTCGTCGCGCTGCTCGTACGAACTGGTCGAGAAGGCCGCGCTGTCGGGCTGTCCGACCTTGGTCACCGTGTCGGCGGCGACCGACCTCGCACTCGCGCGAGCGAGCGCGGCAGGCTTGACGCTCGTCAGCCTCGCGCGCTCAGATGCGATATTGTTCCCGATGGCGTCGGACGCGGTACTTTCCGAGCCTTTATGAGTTGGATAGCTTATGGCCAAGCAATACGAAGATCGCCCCGATTTCACGCCCTACACCGGTCCGTCGGGTGGCTGGGGATCGATGCGATCGCTCGCCGACATTGTCCCGCGCGAGAAGAACCCGGTCGAGACCTCGGCCGAATTGCTGCGGATGAACAAGCACGATGGCTTCCAGTGCGTCAGCTGCGCCTGGGCCAAACCGCACCCGCCGAGTCCGGCCGAATTCTGCGAGAACGGCGCCAAGGCGACTGCGTGGGAGATTACCAGCCAGCGCGTCACCCCCGAGTTCTTCCGCACCAACACGCTGACTGCACTTCGCGAATGGAGTGACTACCGGCTGGAGGAAGCCGGTCGCCTGACCCACCCAATGAAGTACGATGCGGCGAGTGACAAATATATCGTCGTGCCGTGGGAAATGGCCTTCAAGGAGATCGGTGCGAAGCTGAAGAGCCTCGCCCCCAAGTCGGTCGTCTTCTACGCCTCGGGCCGCGCCAGCCTTGAAACCTCGTACATGTGGCAATTGCTGGCGCGGATGTACGGCAACCAGAATCTGCCGGATTCGTCAAACATGTGCCATGAATCGACTTCGGTCGGATTGAAGGCGGCGATTGGCGTGCCGGTCGGCACGACCCGGCTGGAGGATTTCGACACCACTGACTGCATCCTACATTTCGGGCAGAACGTCGCCACCAACAGCCCGCGCATGCTCCACCAGCTACGTTCGGCGCGGAAGCGCGGCGTGCCAATCATCGTGTTCAATCCGTTGCGTGAGCGCGGGCTGGAACGCTTCACCGATCCGCAGAACCCGATCGAGATGGCGACGGGCGGCGAGACGCGGATCGCGACGCAATATCATCAGGTGCGCGCCGGCGGCGATCTGGCCGCGATGATCGGCATGGCCAAATGGCTGATCGAGCACGACCGGCTCGATCACGATTTCATCGCCGAGCACACGCACGACTTCGACGCGTTCGCCGAGAAAGCACGCGCGACCGGATGGGACGAGATCGAGCGCGAATCGGGGCTGACGCGTGATGCGCTGTCGATGGCGGCGGAGGTGTATGGCCGTGCGAACGCGACGATCGCGATCTACGGCATGGGGCTGACGCAGCACGTCAAGGGCGTCGATAACGTCCGCATGCTTGTCAACCTGCTGCTGATGCGCGGCAATATCGGCAAGCCCGGCGCGGGACCGACGCCGGTGCGCGGCCATTCCAACGTGCAGGGGCAGCGCACCGTCGGCATCACCGAGAAGCCCGAACTCGCCCCGCTCGACAAGTTCAAGGAGATGTATGGGTTCGAGCCGCCGCGCGAGAAGGGGCTGGATACGGTCGAGGCTTGCCGCGGGGTGATCGACGGCAGCGTGCGCGGTTTCGTGTCGCTGGGCGGCAATTTCGTGCGCGCAACACCTGAGACGCGGTTGATGGAGGAAGGCTGGCGCCAACTCGACCTGTCGGTGCAGATCGCGACCAAGCTCAACCGCAGCCACCTGATTCCTGCGAACGGCGACACCTGGCTGCTGCCGTGCCTCGGCCGGATCGAGCGCGACCTGCAGGAAACGGGGCCGCAGCACGTGACGATGGAGGATTCGACCAGCGTCATCCATCCGTCGTTCGGCAAGGTCGACCCCGCCAGCCCGCACCTCCTATCCGAGCCCGCGATCGTCGCCGGGATCGCGAAGGAAACGCTCGCCCCCAATCCCAACGTGCCGTGGGACAAATGGGTCGGCGATTATGCGCTGGTGCGCGACCAGATCGCCGAGGCATTCCCCAACTTCTTCGAACGCTTCAACGAGCGATTGAAGGAGCCCGGCGGTTTCTGGAAGGGCAACAAGGCGACCGGGCGCGAATGGGACACGCCGTCGAAAAAGGCCGAGTTCATCGTGCCAGACGTGCTTAACGCCACCGGCTTCACCGACGCCGATGGGCGCTATCGCATGCTGACGGTGCGATCGAACGATCAGTTCAACACCACGATCTACGGCTATTCCGACCGCTTTCGCGGCATCAACGGCACGCGACAGGTAGTCATGATGAGCCCGGCCGACATCGCCGAGCGTGGCCTGACCGAAGGGCAGAAAGTGACGCTGATCGGCGACGCGGAGGACAATGTCTCGCGTCGCGTCGAAGGATTGATGGTCGTCGCGCGCGACGTGCCCAAAGGCTGCATCGCAACCTATTATCCCGAATGTAATCCGCTGATCGCACTCGAACACCACGCCGAGGAAAGCCACGTTCCCGCCGCCAAATCGGTGCCGGTGCGGATCGAGATCGAGGCGGTCGCCGGCTGACGATCGTGGCAGTGGCGCACATCGGGTGCGCTGCTGTCCGGGATTTGGCGGGTCGCCGCGACCAACCTCGCGACGATCACGCCTGTCTGCAGGCACAATCGTGCGACAAACTGCCGCTAGCCGCATTCTTGCCCGCTAGGGGTGTGGAGAGCGTAGAGTGCGGTTGTTCCTGTTGCTGGCGAGTAGCGCCACGGTTCCGGCCTGGGCGCAGACGCCGCCCGCGTCACCTGTAACCGCCCCACCGCCTACGACGGGTACCGCCGCACCCGTCGCCACCGCGGCGCAGCGACCGGCCGTCCCCGCCGCCGCCCCGCTCGCCGGCTCGCCGAGCGAGGCTGCGGCTGCCACGCCCGAGGCACAGGGTGAGGACGGCGAGGGTGAGGAGATCGTCGTCACCGGACGCAAGCCGGTCGGCAGCGTCATCGGCGACATCCCGCCCGAACAGACGCTGTCACCCGCCGACATCCGCAGCTACGGTGTCAGCTCGGTCGCCGACCTGCTGACCGAACTCGCACCCCAGACACAGTCGGGTCGCGGATCGGGCGGGGCGCCGGTAGTGCTGCTCAACGGACGTCGGATCGGCGGCTTCTCCGAGATCCGTGACCTGCCGACCGAGGCGATCCTGCGCGTCGAAATCCTGCCCGAGGAAGTCGCGCTCAAATACGGCTACCGCGCCGATCAGCGCGTCGTGAACTTCGTGCTGCGCCCGCGTTTCCGCGCCTATACCGGTGAAGTGATCGACACGCTGGCGACCGACGGCGGGCGCAATCAACCGGGTGCGCGGGCAGACTGGCTGCGCATTCAGCGCACGGGCCGCACCAGCCTCCACCTGCAATACGATCAGGCTAGCGCGCTCACCGAGGCGGAGCGGAACATCATCCAGTCGCCCGGCGGCGCATCCTCCGCCGGCAACGTGACGCTTTCGGACGGCACGATCCTCGGCGCACCCGTCGGCGCCGCGACCGGCGCGGTTGCCGCGGGCGATTTCCTCGCGACTGCCAACCCGAGCGATCAGGCGCGCTTTCGCACGCTGTTGCCCGCGACGAAGAGCTTCCAGGCGAACGGCGTTTACGCGACCAGCTTGTCCGACCGTGTCGGCGCAACCTTCAACGCGCGCGTGCAGCACGATGTGAGCGACGCCGATCGCGGGTTGGTGGCGGGCAATTTCCTGCTGCCCGCGGGCAATTCGTTCTCGCCCTTCGCCGATGATGCGCGCGTGTCGCGCGCCTTTCCTGAGCTCGGCCCCCTTGCGCAGCATGTCGAGAGCACCGACGCGCATCTGGGCGCGAGTGCGAACGGCGACGAAGGGCGCTGGCGCTGGACCGTCAACGCCAACGCCGATTACAGGGCCAGCGACACGCGCAGCCAGACCGGGCTAGACACCGATGCGTTTCAATCGCTGCTCACCACGCGTGATCCGACCGCGAATCCGTTCGGTCCGTTTGACCTCGTGCGTACGCCTGACAACCTCGGACGGTCGCGGTCGACCAACCTCGCGCTCGACACGCTCGTCACCGGACCGTTGTTCAGCCTGCCCGCGGGCGATGCGAACACCAGCATCCGCATCGGCGCGTCGAGCAACGATTTCACCAGCCGCTCGACAAGGTTGGGCGAGACGCAGTCCGCCGACATCTCGCGCGATATCGGCAACGCGCAGATCAACCTCGACCTGCCGATCGCCAGCCGTTCGCGCGGCGTGCTGAGCGCGATCGGCGACTTTTCATTGAACGCCAACGTTGCGGCGGATCACCTGTCGGACTTCGGTACCTTGTGGACGCTCGGCTACGGCGCGAACTGGTCGCCGCTCCGCGGCGTGCGGCTGATCTATTCAGTCACGAACGAGGACGAGGCACCGAGCGCGCAGCAGCTCGGCAACCCGCAGGTGCCTACCGCGGGCGTGCGCGTGTTCGATTACGTCCGCGGCACCACCGCCACCGTCACGACGGTGACGGGCGGCAACCCGTTCCTGCGCGCCGACGAGCGCCACGTGACAAAGCTCGGCGCAACGATCCAGCCCTGGGCCGACCGCGACATCAACTTCGTCGCCAACTATACCAGGCAGCAGGTTGACGATCCGATCGCGAGCTTCCCCGCCGCCAGCGCGGCGATCGAGAAAGCATTCGGTGACCGCTTCACCCGCGTTGATGGCACGCTCGTCCGCCTCGACACAAGGCCGGTCAATTTCGCCAGCAGCGAGGAGTCGCAGCTTCGCTACGGCTTCAACGTTTCGTTCAAGCTCAAGTCGAAGATCCAGAAGGAGCTGGAGGCGTTCCGCGCCGGCACCGGACCCAACCCGTTCGCGGGGCTGCGGCCACTCGGTGGGCGACGGCGTGCCGGCGGCGATGGCGCACAGCCCGACGGCAGCGGCGCGCGGGCGGCCGCGAACGGCGGCGAGCAGCCGCGCGGTACGACCGGCGACACGCCCGGCGGCGGTGACCGCGGCGCGGGCGGCGGCTTCCGCGGCGGTGGTGGCGGGCGCGGCTTCGGTGGCGGGCGGTTCGGCGGCGGCGGGGGAGGCCGGGGTGCGGCTGGCGGGCGCGTGCAGTTCGCGCTCTACCATACGTGGCATTTCACCGACCGCGTCAGAATCGCGAACGGCGGCCCGGTGCTCGATCTGTTAAACGGCGACGCGATCGGCGGCTCGGGCGGGCAATCGCGCCATGAGCTGGAAGGGCAGGCCGGTTACTCCAACAACGGGCTGGGCGCGCGCGCCTCGCTCAATTTTCAAAGCGCGACGCGCGTCAATGGTGGTACGCCGACCAGCCCCGA
>NZ_CAJYVU010000159.1 GCF_913778135.1 uncultured Sphingomonas sp.
TGCCACTGCCCCCCTGGGCACGAGAGATGGCGCCAGAGGAACAGCGCCCACCGCGCCCGCTCGCGCCCTCGTCACTGGGCGAGGACGACGCTGGCGACGCGCCGCCCACGCCCGAGATGCAGGCCGCGGCCGAGCGCGGCACGTTGATGCACGCCTTGTTCGAGCGATTGCCCGCACTCGCGTCGCCGGTTCGCGCCGAGGCGGCGGATGCGTGGCTCGCCTCGCGCGACGTGCCTGCGTCGGATCGCCCGGCGATCATTGCGCCGGTGCTGCGGGTGCTGGATGATCCGGCGTTCGCCGACCTGTTCGGGCCGGACGCGCTGGTCGAGGCGCCGATCAGCGCGGTGTTGCCGAACGGACGCGTGGTGGCGGGAACAGTCGACCGCCTGCTGATCGGCAACGGACACGTTCGCGTGATCGACTACAAGACCGGACGGCAGGTACCGCGCGATGCGTCGGAGGTGCCCGACTATCATCTGAAACAGATGGCGGCGTACCAGGCGGCACTGGAGGTCATCTTTCCCGACGCAGCGGTGGAGGTGGCGCTGCTCTACACCAGCGGCCCGGTGCTGATCCCGCTCGATGCGGCGGCGCTCGCGCGCGGGAAGCGTGGCTTGGCGGCGGCGGAGCAAAGCTTGGTCGCGGATGGTTGAGCGCGTGAACAGCGCATCCTAGATCAGCAACGACACAAGGAGTTTACGATGGCTACCAAGAAGATCACCGACGCCAGCTTCCAGAACGACGTGCTGTCCGCCGACAAGCCCGTGCTGGTCGATTTCTGGGCGGAGTGGTGCGGACCGTGCAAGATGATCGGGCCGAGCCTCGAGGAACTGTCCGAAGAGCTCGGCGAGCAGGTGACGATCGCTAAGATCAACATCGACGAGAATCCCGACGCGCCCGGCCAGTATGGCGTGCGCGGCATCCCGACGATGATCCTGTTCAAGGGCGGCGTGCCCGCGGCGACCAAGGTCGGCGCCGAGCCCAAGGGCCGGATCAAGGCCTGGCTTGAGGGTGAACTCGCGTGATCCTCGCGGCGCTGCTGCTCTCGGCAGCAGCGCCGGCTGATCCATGTGCGTGGAGCGTTCCGCCGCGGCCACGACGCATGCAGGTTGTCTTGGTCGACGGTTTCGAGTCGTCGTACCTCCGCGAAGGTGTGACGAACCATATTCTGCCGAGGCGGCTGCGTCTCAGTCGGTAACCGTACCCAGCACATGCGCTCCTCGCTCCCACAGCGACGACGCCGCCGCCGCGAGAAGGCCTTTGCCGGTGTCGGTCAGCGCGTAAAGGCGTCCGTCCGGCCGCGCGACTTGGCCACCCGCTTCGGTCAGAAACAGCGATCCCGCGGCATGGTCCCACGGGTAGATGCGCTCGAACCTAGCGATGTCGTGCGTGCCGTCGACCAGCGCGGCATATTGCGCGGCCGCGCAGCGCAGGCCGTGGCGCAGGTCGAGAGTGCCCGCTGCCTTACGCTCGATCGCGGCACAGTCCGCACCGGAGAACCAGTAGTTCGAGTAGGTCGCAATCGGTTGGCGCGCCGGGCGCTCGCCGCATGTCACCCGCGTGCCGTCGATGAATGCTCCCGCTCCGCGCGCCGCGAAGCAGAGGCGTTTCGTCATTGGTGCGTAGATCCAGCCGCGCTGCACCACACCATCCTCGACCAGCGCGACCATCATTCCGAACGGCTCACGCCCGTCGGCGAAGTTGTTGGTGCCGTCGAGCGGATCGACCAGCCAGACGCGGCCTCGCGCAACCGCCTCAATCAGCGAAGGATCGAGTGACGCGGCTTCCTCACCAACGACGCGCGCATCGGCGTCGAGCTGCAGCAGCGCGTCGGTGAGGATCGCCTCGCTCTCGCGATCGGCGATCGTGACCCAATCGCCCGGCGTCTTTTCCTCGGACTGGCTTGCGTTCAAACGACCGAAGCGCGGCAGGATCACCTCTTCCGCCACCTGCGCCAGCAGCGCGGCGACCGCCTGATCGAGCGTATTCATGCCCACCGCTCAGCTGCGGTAATCGGCGTTGATGCTGATGTATCCGTGCGTCAGGTCGCACGTCCATACGCGAGCGCTGCCTTCACCCAGCGCCAGGTCGACGCCGATCTCGATCTCCTGTCTCTTCAGGTGTGCCGCCACCGGCGCCTCGTCGTAGCCGTCCACCGCCAGACCATCTCGCGCAACCTGCGTCGCGCCGAAGCGTATCGAAAGCCGGTCGCGCTCGGCCGGCTCACCCGCCTTGCCGACCGCCATCACGACGCGGCCCCAGTTCGCGTCCTCCCCCGCGATCGCGGTCTTAACCAGCGGCGAGTTAGCGATGCTCATCGCGATCCGGTGCGCCGAACGGTCGCTCTCCGCACCCTCGACCGTGATCTCGATCAGCTTCGACGCGCCTTCGCCGTCGCGCACGACGAGCAGCGCGAGTTGGCGGCACACGTCGGCGAGCGCGGCGCGGAACGCGTCTGCGCCCGCATCCTCGTCGCTTGTCAGTGGCGTATTCCCCGCCATGCCAGTCGCGAAGGCGAGCACGGTGTCGCTGGTCGAGGTGTCGCCGTCGACCGTGATGCACGAGAAACTGCGCTCGTTCGCGGCCGACAGAGCGGCTTGCAGATAGCCCGGTGCGACCGCGGCATCGGTGAAGATGAAGCCCAGCATCGTCGCCATGTCGGGCGCGATCATCCCCGAGCCCTTGATGACGCCGACGATCGTGATCGTGCGCCCGTCGACGATCGCGGTCGCGCTCGCGCCCTTGGCGAACGTGTCGGTGGTCGCGATCGCGTCGGCGGCGTCGCGCCAGCCGACCGGCTCAGCGGCAAAGGCGGCGTCGAGTCCCGCCTCGGCCTTGTCGATCGGCAGCGGCACGCCGATCACGCCGGTCGAGACGACGTCGGCCACGGCATCCGCCACTCCGAGCTGCACGGCCGATTCGACCGCCCCGTCGAGAGGGACGATGTCGACGGCGATGCCGCGCTCGTCGAGGAAGGCGTCCACCAGACCCGGGTAGGCCGTCGCGACGCGAAGCCCCTCGAGGTCGGCGATGTCGGTGAAGCGGCCGGGGCGGCCGGCGAACCGGAAGGTCGAACCGGCGAAACCGAGCGACTCGACCTCGCGGGCGCCGGGCATGCGGGCGTCGAGCAGCAGGTCGCGGCCCGTGATGCCGACATCCAGCGCGCCGGAGCCGACGTAGGTCGCGATGTCGCGGGGGCGCAGGTAGAAGAACTCGACCTCGTTGACGGGGTCGACGGTGTACAGGTCTTTCGAGTCGCGTCGTCCGGTGTATCAGGCCTCCGAGAGCATCTCGGCGGCGGTCTCGGCGAGCGACCCCTTGTTCGGCACGGCGATTCGCAGCATGACGGGGGCTTTCGTGTGGGGTGAGCGTGTGGGCGACTCGCGCCGCGACGGGCGGCGACGAGGGGACGGAGAGCCGGGCTCAGAGATGTCGGTAGACGTCTTCGAGCGACAGGCCCTTCACGAGCATGAGCGTCTGCAGGTGATACAGCAGCTGCGCGATCTCTTCGGCCGCGGCCTCGTCGGACTCGTACTCGGCGGCCATCCACACCTCGGCGGCCTCTTCGACGATCTTCTTGCCGATGGCGTGCACGCCCGCATCCAGCTGAGCGACGGTGCCGGAGCCGGCGGGTCGCTCGACGGCCTTGGCGCTGAGTTCCGCGAACAGGTCGTCGAAAGTTTTCACGGTTCAAGGGTATCGGGTCGGCGGGGGTGGGGTTGTCGCCGCCGGTCGCCGGCTGTGAACCTCGATAAACGCCGTTCCTCGCGAGACACGCGGGGACGCGGCGTTTCTCGACAGGGACGGCGTTTATCACTCTGGGGTCG
>NZ_CAJYVU010000160.1 GCF_913778135.1 uncultured Sphingomonas sp.
TCGCGATCAACCGCGGGTCGATGCCCGAGCTGATCGAGGACGGCGTCACCGGATTCCTGGTGGACAGCGTCGATGAAGCGATCGCAGCCGTCGCGCGCCTGCCCGAGATCGACCGCGCCGCCTGCCGCCGCGCGGTGGCGGAGCGCTTCTCGGTCGAACGCATGGCGGACCGCTATATCCAGCTCTACCGCCGCATCCTCGACCAGTGAGCGAAGTGGCTGACCTGCCGCGGTTTCCGGGTTTATAGGCAGGCCATGTTCGCCCGTCTCCGCCGCTTCCTGTCAGAGGAACATTGGGACTTCCTGCCCCATGAGATCCCGGCGATTCCCGGTTCGCCAGGGTCGGTCGAGCATCAGCTGCGCCACCGCATCGCTTATGGCGTCATCGCTGTGCTGCTCGGCCTGACGGGCGGGTTCGGCAATGCGCTGATCTCGGCGAACACCTATACGCTGCAAGGCGCGCTCGGACTCGATCCCGCCGAGATCGCCTGGCTGCCGACGGTCTATGTGATGACCAACGTCAGCATCAACCTGCTGATGATCAAGTTCCGGCAGGAGTTCGGGCTCCGCCCCTTCGCGATCATCTTTCTCGCGATCTACGTCGTCGTCACCTTCGCGCACCTGTTCGTGCGCGATTTCAGCTCGGCGGTGCTGGTGCGCGCGGCGGGCGGCATGGCGGGCGCACCGATCAGCAGCCTTGCGCTCTATTATCTGATGCAGGGTTTCCCGGCGAAGTGGCGGTTGCGCGCGGTGGTGGTCGGGATCGGCGTGCCGCAATGCGCGACGCCGATGGCGCGGCTGTTCTCTCCCGACCTCTTAGCGATGAGCCAGTGGCGGACGCTCTACCTGTTCGAGCTCGGGCTCGCCGCGATGAGCCTTGCCGCCGTCATCGCGCTTCGGCTGCCACCGACCAATCGGGTCAAGGCGTTCGAGCCGCTCGATTTCGTCACCTTCGTGCTCTTCGCCGGATCGATGGCGCTGTTCGCCGCGGTGCTCGGCCTGGGTCGGATCGACTGGTGGACGCAGGCGAACTGGATCGGCTGGGCGATGATCGCCGCGATCCCGATGCTCGCCGCCGCGCTGCTGATCGAGAGCGGGCGCGCCAACCCGCTGCTCAACACGCGTTGGCTGGCGAGCGCGGACATTCTGCGCTTTACGATCGTCACGATCATGGCGCGCATCGTGCTGGCGGAGCAGACCACCGGCGCGGTCGGGCTGCTGACCGTGCTGGGGCAGAACAACGACCAGCTCGTGCCGTTCTTCCTGATCCTGACGCTTGCGACCGCCGCTGGCGTCGTGGCGAGCGCGATCACGCTCAACATCGAGAAGCTGGCGCACCCGATCATGCTCGCGGTCGGGCTGGTCGCGATCGCAGCGTTCATCGATTCGCATTCGACCAGCCTGACGCGCGCGCCGCAGCTGTACGCAACGCAAGGACTGATCGCCTTTGCCGGCGCGTTCTTCCTCGGCCCCGCACTGCTGTTCGGCATGACGCGGGCGCTGGCGGCGGGCAGCGGTCACATCATCAGCTTCATCGCGCTGTTCGGCATCATCAATTCGATGGGAGGCCTGGGCGGCGCAGCGCTGCTTGGCACGTATCAGGTGGTGCGCGAGAAGGCGAACAGCGCCGCCTTGGTGCAGGGCGTCGACGTGACCGATCCGATCGTCACGCAGCGCATCCAGGCGGGTGCCGCCGGAGTCGGTCGCGTCGTCGGCGACCCGAGCTTGCGCAGCGCGGAGGGCGCGGCGCTGCTGTCGCAATCGGCGACGCGCGAAGCCAATGTGCTCGCCTACAACGACGTATTCCGGCTGGTCGCGGTGCTCGCCGCGCTGACCTTTTTATACCTCCTCTTCCTGCTGGTGCGACGTGCGATCCGCGCGCGTCGCGGAGTTACCGCATGACCGACCCGCGTTCCCCAAACGTTTCTCCGACGCCGATGACCGAGGAGAAGATCGCCGAGCAGGGCGGCGCACCGACGCCCGAGCCAGTCGCGGCACCCTCCTCAGCCCCCGCCTCGACCCCCGCCGCACCACAGGGATCGGGCTGGCATCCGCCGCAACTGAAGGCGGGCTCGGTCGTGCTGATCGTGGTGCTCGCGCTCGCGGGATTAGCCGCGGTGCTGGCGGCGTGGCGGATCTGGCCGTTCAACCCCGACGACCAGTCGACCGACAACGCCTATGTCCGCGGGCGCGTGACCGTCATCAGCCCGCAGGTGTCGGGCTATGTTACGCGCGTGCTGGTGCGCGATTTCGCCAATGTCGAGCAGGGGCAGCCATTGGTTGAGATCGACCGCCGCATCTACGCGCAGCGCGTCGAGGCGGCAGCCTCGCAGGTCGAGGCGGCGCAGGCGACGCTCGCCAACTCGCGCCAGCAGGCGGCGAGCCGGCAGGCGAGTTTCGGGGCGCAGGAGGCCGCGGTCGAGAATGCGCAGGCGCAGCTGATGCGCGCGCAGGCCGACATGGCGCGCGTCAACGATCTGGTGAAGGACGGCTCTGTCTCGCTACGCGAACGCGACCAGACGCTCGCCGCCTTGCGGCAGGCGCAGGCCGGCGTGCGCCAGGCGCAGGCCGCGCGCGAGATCGCCGGGCAGGACATTCGAACGGTTGAAGTCGGCCGCGGCGGGCAGCAGGCGGGCGTGTCGGGGGCGGAGGCGCAGCTGCGGCTCGCCCGCATCGACCTTTCCAACACGCTGATCCGCGCGCCTGAGCGTGGGCGCCTGTCCGAGATCGGCGTGCGCGTCGGCCAGTACGTGACCGCGGGATCGCAGCTGATGTTCCTCGTCCCGCCCGAGGTCTGGGTGATCGCCAACTTCAAGGAAGCGCAAACCGCGCGGATCGCGGTCGGGCAGCCGGCGAGCTTCACCGTCGATGCGCTCAACAACGCGCGCATCCGCGGCCATGTCGAGCGCATCTCACCCGCGGCGGGCAGCGAGTTCGCGGTGCTGAAGTCGGACAATGCGACCGGCAACTTCACCAAGGTGCCGCAGCGGATCGCGGTGCGCATCCGCATCGATCCGGGACAGGCACTCGCGGCAAGGCTGCGCCCCGGCATGTCGGTGCAGGCACGCGTCGACCTGAACGGCGCGCCGACGGTGCAATGAGGCGCGCCCTTCCCCTCGCGCTGGTGCTGGCGCTCGCAGGCTGCACACTGCCGGGCAAGCGCGCCGAGGCGCCCGCCGCTGCCGCGGTGGTGCCGCCGCCGGCGTGGCGGACGCAGACGCCGCCGGGGCAGCCGATCGCGCAAGCCTGGTGGACGAGCTTCGGCGACGCGCAATTGACCGCCCTGGTCGAGCGAGCGCTCGCCAACAACCTCGACATCGCAGTTGCCGCGGGGCGCGTCGAGGAAGCGCGTGCAGCGGAAGCGCTGGCGCGCGCGCAGCTGTTGCCGTCGATCGGCGGCCAGGTGCCGGAAACGCAGGGGCAGACGCTCAGCCCGTTCGGCACGCCTAGCCGCGCGCTGGGCGTCCAGCCCGCGATCACCGCCAGCTTCGACCTCGACCTGTTCGGGCGGCTGAAGCAGGCGAGCCGCGCGGCGCGTGCGCAATTGCTGGCGAGCGAGGGCGCGCGCGACACGGTGCGGCTCGCGGTCGCGGCGAGCACCGCAACGGGCTACATCACGCTGCGTGCGCTCGACCAGCGGCTGGAGATCGCGCGCGGGACGCTGGCAGCACGCAGCGACGCGCTCAGGATCGCGCGACGGCGGTTCGAGACCGGCTATTCGTCGCGCCTCGAACTCCGGCAAGCGCAGGCGGAATATGCCGCGACCGCGCAATTGGTACCGCAGGCGCAGCTCGCGATCAGCCGGCAGGAGAATGCGCTGTCGCTGCTGACCGGCGACGCGCCGCGCAGCATTCCGCGCGGGCTGTCGCTCGAGCGATTGCAGCTGCCGCCGATCCCGGACGGTTTGCCCGCCGACCTGCTGCGGCGCCGTCCCGACATCTTCCAGGCCGAGCAGACGTTGGTCGCCGCCGACCGCTCGCTCGACAGCCAGCGCGCGGCGATGCTGCCCAATCTGGCGCTCACCGGCTCCGTGGGCGTGGTGCTGTCGACTGCGCTGTCGAACCCGGTCGGCGTGTTCTCATTGGGCGCAAGCATCCTGTCGCCGATCTTCGACGGTGGGCGATTGCGCGCGCAGGAGCGTGGCGCAGTGGCGCGGCGCGATCAGGCCGCGTTCGCCTATCGCCGCACCGCGCTGTCCGCGTTCCGCGAGGTCGACGACGCGCTCGCAGGATATCGCCGCATCGCGCAGCAGGCGCAGGACCTGTCCGATCAGGCGGCGGCGGCGCGCGGTGCGCTGGAGAATGCGACCAACCGCTACCGAGCGGGCTATTCGGCCTACATCGAGCAGCTCGACGCGCAGCGCAGCCTGCTGAACGCGCAACTGTCGCTGGTGCAGGCCGAGGCCGATCGGCTGACCAACTTCGTCGCTTTGTATCAGGCGATGGGCGGCGGCTGGTCGCGCGCGGAGATCGACGCGACGCAGCGGTAGCGCGCGGTCAGGCGGTGCCGGCGATCCGCGCTTCCTCGTCGGCGTCGTCCACCTCCTCCATCTCGCGCGCGTCGAGCTTCGGCGGCTGCGCGATGAACGAGGTGATGATGAAGAAGCCGAGGTTCATCGCCTGCGTCAGCGCCCCGCCCGCGAGCAGCAGCCCCGCCATCGCCGCGCGCGGCCCAGCGATCGTGTTGCTCATTTCCAACCCCGCGCTCAAGAACAGCAGGTCGCGGTTGGGGATGATCGGCAGGCGCGAGATCACCATCTGCGCGGTCAGGAATACGAGCCACGTGCCCCAGCGCTCCTGCGGCAGCACCACCGCCCATTGTGCCGCCTGCAACAGCACGACGAGCGAGGTGCGCGAGACGTGGATGCCGAGCACGCTGACGGCCTGCCCTGCCGTCAGCGCGATCAGGTGGCGGCGCAGGCGGTAGAGCACCGGCAGCACGAATATTGCGGCGAGGATGCCAGCGACGATCAGCGCGGGTCCGGGGTGGAGCCAGTCGATGATCCGCCGCGCATTGCCGGTGGCGGCGAACAGCACCAGCAGCACCGCGGTGACGAGGCCCGACGACACCGCCGACAGGATCGCATTGTCCTTGAGCGCCACCAGAATGCGCTTGGTCTTGAGCCCGAAGCTCCGCTTCAGCCAGATCGCGAACATCAGCTCGCCCGAGTAACCGACCAGCGCGCTGTTGTAGACGCGCTTGCGGATCAGCACCGGGAACGCGCGCGGCAGCGCCCGGCGAAAGATGATGCGGTAGATCACCGTCT
>NZ_CAJYVU010000161.1 GCF_913778135.1 uncultured Sphingomonas sp.
ATCAGTTCGCGTAGATCAGCCTTGGCGCGATCTTCGGGCAGGATGTGCGCGCTGAAGCCGTCGAGATCGTAGGGCGTGCTGCCCGGACCGGCGACGAACTGCGCGAGTTGCTGCGAGGTCTCGAAGGTGCCGCTTGCTACGTCCATGTGCCATGTTCCGCCGCGCACCGCGTCCGAAATCAGCGACAGGCGGGCGTTCATCTCCTTGAGGTTGCGCTCGGCCTCGCGCTGCTGCGTGATGTCCTCTGCGTGCGCAAAGAAGCAGGTGACGCGGCCCGAGTCGTTGCGCACCGCCGACACTTCGATCCGTGCGTGGAAGATGCTGCCATCAGGCCTGACATAGCGTTTTTCAAGGCTGTAGCCGTCACTGTTGCCGCGCAGGATTTCCTTGAGCTGGCGTAGGTCGGCTTCGTGATCGTCGGGGTAAGTGATGTCGGCAATGCTGGCGCCGATCAGTTGCTCCGTCGATCGTTCGAGCATCGCGGCGAACTTCGGATTGACCCGCACAATATGGCCATCGGGGCTGACGATCGCGCGGCCGAACGGCGCATTCTCGAACGCTTCGGCGAACATCGCCTCGCTGCGCGCGATCTCCATTTCCAGGTCGGTGCGTCGGCTGATCTCGGTCACCAGCACAATGACGCCGATGACGCAGCCTGACTGATCCAAGTCGGGAACGTAGCTGCCCTGGACCAGCCGCTGATCGTCGTGGTCGAAGATGTGATATTCGTAGGTGATCGTTTCGCCCGCGAAGGCACGGCGAAGCTGCTCGGCGATCACTGGATAATTGCGATGGCCGACGATCTCCCTAACGTAGCGCCCGACGATGCGGGCGGGCGTCACACCGCGCCAGCGCGCGTACGTCTGATTGGCGTAGCGATAGCGCAGGTCGGGCCCGAAATAGGCCACCAGTCCGGGGAGCAGGTCCAGGATGTGCTGCGGCGCGATCGCCCGTTCCGGCGCGACCGATCCCGCGGCAAGGATCGACGAGGTCATCGCTGACCGATACGCCGGTCAGGTTAACAACGTTTTTCGCCCACGCGTGATTGCGACGAACCGTTGCCGGGCGGTTCGTCGCGATCTGATTATAGCAGCTTGTCGAGCGTGATCGGCAGGTCGCGCACGCGCTTGCCAGTGGCGTTGAACACGGCGTTCGCGACCGCGGCCGCTACACCGGTGATGCCGATCTCGCCTACGCCGCGCGCACCCATCGGTGCGTGCGGATCGGGGATGTCGGTCCACATCACCTCGATCTCGGGCACATCCATGTGCACGGGGACGTGATATTCGGCGAGGCTGGGGTTCATGATCCGCCCACTGCGCTCGTCGTATTGCGTTTCCTCCATCAGCGCGAGGCCGAGGCCCATGATGATGCCGCCGCGGAACTGGCTCGCCGCGGTTTTGGGATTGAGGATGCGGCCGCAATCGAAGGAGCCGAGAAAACGCGAGACGCGCAGCTCGCCCGTCACCGCATTCACGCGCACTTCGCAGAACATCGCACCGTGCGAGTGCATCGACCAGTGCGTCGTCTCGAGCGGGGAGGGCGGCTCGGCCTCGATAACCAGCTCGGCACGTTGCGCGCGGGCGAGGATCGAGGCGTAGCTCTCGTGCGCCGACGCGTCGTCGATCTTCGCCAGACCGCCGTTCACGCCCACCACCTCGTCGGCGTCGAGGCCGGCGAGCGGTGAGTCGTTGCCCGCCAGCTTGAGCAATTCGGTGACCAGCGCGCGATGCGCCGCCATCACCGACGCGCCGATCGCGGCGGTCTGCTGCGATCCGCCCGCCATGACGGTGCCGGGCAGCGTGCTGTCGCCGTAGTTGAACGTCACCTGCGCCATGTCGAGGCCGAGCCGGTCGGCGGCGACCTGCGTCTGCGCGGTGGCGGTGCCCATGCCCATGTCGTGCGCGGCGATGTCGATCGCGGCACCATGGGGCGTGAGCGTGATTCGGGCCGCGCCGCCGGGCATGCGGTAGTAAGGATAGGTTGCGGTGGCGACGCCGGTGCCGATCAGCCACTCACCATCTCGACGCGTTCCCGGCGCCTGACGGTTCGACCAGCCGAACCGCTCGGCACCGTCGCGGAATGCCTTTTCGACCTCGCGCGAGGAGAAGGGAGCACCGGTGGTCGGGTCCTTGTCGGGTTCGTTGCGCAGCCGCAGCTCAATCGGGTCGACGCCGATGTCGTGCGCCAGCTCGTCGATCGCGCTCTCCAGTGCGAAGGTGCCGACCGCCTCGCCCGGCGCGCGCATGAAGGTGTTGGCGACCATGTCGAGATAGGCGACCTCAACGTCGAGCTTCATCGTCTTGGTCGCGTAGGCGCTGCGCGCGGGCAGGATGAAGGGCTCGGGCAGCACGTTGTGGTGGCTCATCGCCGTCGTGCCGGTGTGGATCAGCGCGTCGAAGCGCCCGTCCGCATCGGCGCCGAGTGCCACGCGCTGTTCGGTGATCGTGCGTCCGCCGACGATGCGGTAGACGCCCTCGCGCGATAGCATCAGCCGCACCGGTCGCCCAGAGAGCTTCGACGCTGCCGCGGCGAGCACCTGATGTTGCCACAATCCCTTTCCGCCGAAGCCGCCGCCGACGAACGGCGAGGTGACGTGGACCTGATCCTCTGCGATCCCGAAGACGTGGCCGAGCGACCAGGCGGTGTGCGCCACCATCTGCGTCGCGTCGTGAACGCGCAGGCGATCGCCCTCCCACGCGACCGTTACCGCGTGAAGCTCGATCGCATTGTGGCTGTGCCGCGGTGTCGTGTAGCGCTGATCGACCTTGTGCGCAGCGTCGGCGAGCGCCTGTTCCGCGGTACCGATCTCGAACTTGAGCGGCTGTCCCATGAACTGGCCGGGTTCGACGCCCTTCGCCTTCGCCTCGGCGAGCGCGGTGATCGAATGCTCCTCCTCGAACGCGACCCGGATCAGCGAAGCGGCGTGGTCGGCCTGCTCCTGCGTGTCGGCGAGGACCAGCGCGACCGGCTCACCGTTCCAGTAGACCTTCGCATCCTGCATGACGGGCAGGTCGTTGCCGCCGCACGCCTTCTCCGAGGTCATGAACAGCGGCATCGGCTTCATGCGCGGCGCGTTGCGGTAGGTCATGACGAGCTTGACGCCCGTCGCCGCCTCGGCAGCGTCGGTGTCGAGCGTGGTGATCTTTCCCTTCGCAATCGTGCTGAACACCAGTGCGGCGTAGAGCATGCCGGCTAGCGGGAACTCGGCGGCGTAGGGCGCGGCGCCCTGCACCTTGACGGGACCGTCGACGCGCGAGATCGGGCGACCGACATGGCCGTGCTGCGCGCGGATCAGCGGATCGGGCTTGCCGCCCGGCATCCAGCTGTCTGGGGCCATCTGCACCGCTTTCGCCATCACCGCGGAAGCGGCGCCCTGTACCGCCTGCTTGGCGTCCTCGAGCGCTTTCATGCGTCCACTCCCGCCAGTTCGGCCAGCACGGCCGTGATCGTCCGTTTCGCCAGTTCGATCTTGAAGCCGTTCTCGCTGAGCGGCACCGCGTCGGCGAGTTCGGCCTCTGCCGCGGTGCGGAAGGTGTCGAGCGAGGCAGGCTGCCCGCGCAAGGCCTCTTCCGCACGGGTCGCGCGCCACGGCTTGTGCGCAACGCCGCCCAGTGCGAGCCGCACGTCATCGATCCGGCCGTCCGTCACCTCGATCGCGGCGGCGACCGAGATAAGCGCGAAGGCGTAGCTCGCGCGGTCGCGCACCTTGCGATAGGTCGAGTTCGCCGCGAGCGCGGATGCCGGCAGCTCGACCGCGGTGATCAGTTCGCCCGGTTGCAGAACGGTATCGATCTCGGGATGGTCGCCCGGCAGGCGATGTAGCTCAGTCAGCGGCAGCGTGCGTGTGCCAGTCGCCGAGGCGAGATGCACCACTGCGTCGAGCGCGGCGAGTGCTACGCACATGTCGCTCGGATGCGTTGCAACGCAGGCGTCGGACGTGCCCAGGATGGCGTGGATGCGGTTGAACCCGCCGCGCGCATCGCAGCCTTGCCCCGGCTGGCGCTTGTTGCAGCGCGAACCCTCGACATCGTAGAAATAGGTGCAGCGCGTCCGCTGGAGCAGATTGCCGCCGACCGTCGCCA
>NZ_CAJYVU010000162.1 GCF_913778135.1 uncultured Sphingomonas sp.
GGCTGTAGTCGCGGTACAGCATCGAGGCGACCGCATCGACCCGCAGTGCGTCGACATGGTAGCGCTCGGCCCAGAACAGCGCGTTGTTGGTCAGGAACGACGCCACCTCGCGCCGGCCGTAATTGTAGATCGCAGTGTTCCAGTCAGGATGGAAGCCGAGCCGCGGATCCTCGTGCTCGTAGAGCGCGGTGCCGTCGAACCGTGCGAGCCCATGCGCGTCGATCGGGAAATGCGCCGGCACCCAGTCGAGGATCACGCCCAGCCCGGCGCGGTGCGCGCCATCGACGAAGCGCGCGAAGCCTTCGTGATCGCCGAAGCGCGCGGAAGGAGCGTAGAGCCCGATCGCCTGATAACCCCAGCTCGGATCATAGGGATATTCGCTGATCGGCATGAATTCGATGTGAGTGAATCCCATCGATACGACAGAGGGGATCAACCGGTCGGCGAGCGCGTCCCACGTCAGGAACCAGCCGTGCTCGTCGCGCTCCCACGATCCGGCGTGGACCTCGTAGATGCTGATCGGCACGCGCCGCGGGTCGACTTCCGACCAAGCTTCGCGATGCGCGTCGTCGCCCCATTCGTGCGCCGGGGCAGCGGTGGTGAGCGAGGCGGTGGCGGGGCGCAGCTCGGCGGCGAAGGCGAAGGGATCGGCCTTGAGCGGCTGCGTCACGCCATCGGCACCGACGATCTCGTATTTGTAGGCACGCCCGGCACCGAGATCGGGGATGAAAATTTCCCACACGCCGGCGTCGCCGCGACGGCGCATCGTGTGACGCGCGCCGTTCCAGTTGTTGAAATCGCCGACGACCGACACTCGCCGTGCATTGGGCGCCCATACCGCGAAGTGAATACCATCGGCACCCTCGTGCTGGATCATATGCGCGCCGAGCTTGTCGTAGAGTCGACGGTGCCTACCCTCGACCATCAGCAGGTCGTCGATCGGGCCCAGCACGGGCCCGAAGCTATACGCGTCTCCAATCCACCAATCGCCCCCCGCCCCACTCGCGCGGTAGCGCAGCGGCTGGGGTTCACCAGCGATCACACCCTCGAACAACCCGAGATCGTCGACGCGTGCCAATCCGCCGAGCGGCTCGCCGGCGAGCGAATGCGCGACCACGCGGTCGGCGCCGGGAATCCAGGTGCGCGCGAAAGTGCCATCGGGTCCCGCGTGCGCGCCGAGCAAGGAAAAGGGATCGTCGTGCCGCCCCTCGAGCAGCGCCACGATCGCCTCATTCGACGGCGTCACATGACGCCCCAGATATCGCGGGCATATTCCGCAATTGTGCGGTCGGACGAAAACCAGCCCATGTTGGCGACATTCAACACGGCCGAGCGACCCCAGGTGTCGCGGTCACGCCAGCGTGCGTCGACATCGCGCTGTGCTGCGGCATAAGCGTCGAAATCGCCTGCGACCATGAACCAGTCGTGGTCGTACAATCCCTGCATCAGGTCGCGGTAGCGGTTCGGATCGTCGGGCGAGAACACGCCAGATGCGATCGCATTGATTGCCTGCGACAATTCGCGTGAGCCTTCGATGACGGCGCGCGGATCGTAGCCACCGCTGCGCTTCGCCGCGACTTCGTCGGCGGTCATGCCGAAGATCATGATGTTGTCCGCGCCGACACGGTCCCTTATCTCGACGTTCGCGCCGTCGAGCGTGCCGATCGTCAGCGCGCCGTTCAACGCAAATTTCATGTTGCCGGTGCCCGACGCTTCCATGCCGGCGGTGGAGATCTGCTCCGACAGGTCAGCCGCGGGCACCATCTTCTCGGCCAGGCTGACGTTGTAATTGGGCACGAATGCGACTTTCAGTAGCCCGCCGATCGCGGGGTCAGCATTGACGCGGCGTGCGACGTCGTTAGCCAGTTTAATGACCAGCTTGGCGTTGTGATAGCTCGACGCCGCCTTGCCCGCGAACAGCTTGACGCGCGGGGTCCAGTCGCGGTCGGGGTGCGAGCGGATCTGGTCGTAGAGTGCGACCGTCTCAATCAGGTTGAGCAGCTGCCGCTTGTACTCGTGGATGCGCTTGATCTGCACGTCGAAGATCGCGTCGGGATCGAGCCGCAGCCCCATGTCGGCGCGCAGATGTTGCGACAGCGCGACCTTGTTGGCGCGTTTTACCCCGGCAACGCGCTCGCGGAACGCGGCGTCATCGGCAAGCGGAGCCAGCTCGGACAGCGCGGTCGCATCATCGAGGAAGCACTCGCCGATGGCATCGCGGATCAGTGCGATGAGTGCCGGATTGCATTCCTGCAACCAGCGCCTGGGCGTGATGCCGTTGGTCTTGTTGTTGATCCGCGTCGGGTAGAGCCGGTGCAAGTCGGCAAACACCGTCTGCTTCATTAAATCGGTGTGGAGCGCGGCGACGCCGTTGACGCTGTGCGAGCCGGCGAAGGCGAGGTTCGCCATCCGCACGCGCCGCTCGCCACCCTCGTCGATCAGGCTGATGGCGGCGATCGCGCGGTCGTCGATGCCCGGTGTGGCGCGTGCCTCGCGTAGCAGCTTCGCGTTGATCGCGTAGACGAGTTGCATGTGGCGCGGCAGCATCCGCTCGAACAACGGCAGCGGCCAACTCTCCAGCGCCTCGGGCAGGAGCGTATGGTTGGTGTAGCCGAAGGTGGCGCGGGTCACGTCCCACGCTTCGTCGAAGGTCAGCTCGTGATGGTCGATCAGCAATCGCATCAGCTCGGCGACCGACACCGCGGGATGCGTGTCGTTGAGCTGGATCGCGGCCTTGTCGGGCAATGTACGCACGTCGCCGAAATACTGGACGTGACGGCGGACGATGTCTTGGATCGAGGCGGAGGAGAAGAAATACTCCTGCCGAAGCCGAAGCTCCTGCCCCGCCGCGGTGCTGTCGTTCGGGTAGAGCACGCGGGTCAGCGTTTCGGCGCGTAATTGATCGGCGAGTGCACCTTGGAAGTCGCCGGCGTTGAACGCGTCGAGCTTGATCGGATCGAAGGCGCGGGCAGTCCATAACCGCAGCGTGTTGACGCGGCGCCCACGCCAGCCGACCATCGGCGTGTCGACCGCGACCGCCTCGACCGCTTCGGCCGTATGCCAGTGGATTGCGCCCTGCTCGTTGCCCGTCACCTCGCCGCCGAAGCCGATGAAATAGGCGCTCTCGCGCCGCTCGAACTCCCACGGATTGCCATGGGCGAGCCAAGTTTCGGGCAGCTCCATCTGCCAGCCATTGTCGATCCGCTGCCGGAACATGCCGTTGACGTAGCGGATACCGTATCCGTAGGCGGGTAGATCGAGCGTCGCCATGCTCTCCATGAAGCAGGCCGCGAGCCGCCCAAGACCACCGTTGCCGAGCGCGGCGTCGGGCTCGATCTCCTCCAGATCGGCGAGGCCGACGCCGAGTTCAGCGAGCGCGGCGGCGACTTCGTCGGTCTTGAGCAAATTCGACAGCGTGTCGCGCAACAGCCGGCCGATCAGGAATTCGAGGCTGAGATAATAAATGCGCTTGGCACCCGCCGCATGCGCCGCCCGGGTCGAATCCATCCAGCGTTCGATGATGTCGTTGCGCACGGTCAGGATCGTCGCCGCGAGCCAGTCGTGCGGTCGGGCGGCGTGCTCGTCCTTGCCGATACGGTGGACGAGCGTGTCGAGGATGGCGGTGGCCAAGGACCCGCGGGCGGTAGACGGCGCGGCGACGACGGTTGGAGCGTTCAAGCAGGACCCCCAGTTAATGCTTGAGACAGGATTAGGAGGGACAACGCCCTCTTGTCACGTCCGGTCGCATCGATCCGAGGGAAAAACCCTTACACGGTGAAGCTTTCGCCGCAGCCGCACGCGCCCTTGGCGTTGGGATTGTTGAACACGAAGCCGGCGGTGAAATCGTCCTCGACCCAGTCCATCGTCGAGCCGATCAGATACAGGATCGAGCCGCCGTCGACCCAAAGCGTGCCGCCGGGCGTCTCGATCTTCTCGTCAAACGGCTTCGCCTCGGTGACGTAATCGACCGAATAGGCGAGCCCGGAACAGCCGCGGCGCGGCGTCGACAGCTTGACCCCGATTGCATCCACGGGTGCGCGCGCCATCAGCGCGGCGATGCGCGCCTCAGCGGTTGGGGTGAGATTGAGCGCGGCGGGGCGGACGCGTGTCTTGGTGTCGGTCATCGCGACCTCCTCACAACATGCCGAGTTCGAGCTTGGCGTCGTCCGACATCTTCTGCGGGTCCCATGGCGGATCCCAGACGAGGTTCACGTCGGCGAAGGCGATGCCGGGCACCGCCGCGACGCGCATCTCAACCTCGGCCGGCATCGACTCAGCGACGGGGCAATGCGGTGTCGTGAGCGTCATGGTGACGATCGCCTGCCCTTCCTCGGTCACCTCGACGCCGTAGATCAGCCCGAGATCGTAGATGTTGACCGGGATTTCGGGGTCGAAGATGTCCTTCAGCGCATCGATCACGCCTTCGTAGAGGGCACCGCCAGGCTCGCCGGGCTTGTCGCCC
>NZ_CAJYVU010000163.1 GCF_913778135.1 uncultured Sphingomonas sp.
GCGCCTATCGGTCGTGGTCGCGCGGCGGGCAGGCCAGCGGGCAGAGCTATCAGCAATTCGTCCGTGGCTTCGCCAACACGCGCCATACCAGTGTCGTCGCGGGCGCGCCTAGCCGGCCCGAAGGTGCGGCGGGATCAAGCTACATCCGCGTGCCAGTCACCGTTCGCGCGACCTTGAAGAACGGCACCGCGCAACGCTTCACCGGCAGCTACACGCTGCGCCGAATCAACGATGTCGACGGCTCCACCGCTGAGCAGCGCCAGTGGCACATCGAAGACGCATCGCTGCGCCGGCAATGAAACACGCATTGTCGCTGCTATTGCTGGTCGCGCTCGCCGCCTGCAACCGTGCGCCCGAGCCGCAGCCCACGCCGACGCGCGTTGCCGCAACGCCGCTACCCTCGCCGACGCCGACCGCGAGCGCTAGGACGGCTAATCTGTCGCGCTACGTCGGCAAATACCCATTCGATCTGGTCGCAGGCACACGCTTCGTAGATGAATCCGCGGTGCGTACCGCGGTCGCGCGTGTTGTCCCCGACGCGGTCGTGCGCGACGCGGTGCTGAGCCGCGACGCCACTGCCAACCCGGTCGCGCAGTGGGACGGGCGCATCCTCTCCTGGGCATGCGAGGCGCATAATTGCGGGCCGCACAATTGGGCGATCGCGATCACCCCCGACGGACGCGACGCGGCCGTGTGCTATTACGACGCCGACGAGCACGTCTCGCGCTGGTATCCTGCGAGCTTCCGCGATCCGACGCCCGATGGCTGCCCATCGGGCGAGTAAGCGTCAGAATGCGTCGGCGCTGAGCGCGTAGAGCGGCGCTGCGGGTGCGTTCGCCGCCGCCTCCAGCCCCATCGCCTCTGGCACGATCTGGTCGAGGTAGAAGGCGACGCTCGCCTGCTTGACCGCATCGGCTCCCTCGGCACGCGCCTGCCGCTCGAGCAGCCAGCCACAGGTTGCGACCGACAGCATGGTCAGGAACGGATAGCTCGCCGCCTGGCGATCGTCGGCGTCCGCGGTCTGCAACCGCCGCCCGATGCCCTCGCACGCGTCGACCAGCGCGGTCAGCTGCGGGTGCTGCGCCTCCGCACGCATGTCCGCGATCAGGCTGGCGAAGGCGCCGCCGTTCGACAGCGACAGCTTACGCCCGACGAGATCGGCTGCCTGGATGCCGTTCGTCCCCTCATAGATCGGGGTGATGCGCGCATCGCGGAAGAACTGCGCCGCGCCGGTTTCCTCGACGAAGCCCATGCCGCCGTGGACCTGTACGCCGATGCTCGCGATCTCGTTGCCCAGATCGGTCGCGTGCGCCTTGGCGAGCGGGGTGGTGATCTCCAACCGGTCCTTTGCCGCCGCGTCACCCATACCGGCACGGTCGACCTGCCCACAGGCGTAGTAGACGAGCGCGCGGGCCGCCATCGTCTGCGCCTTCATCCGCATCAGCATGCGGCGCACGTCGGGGTGCTCGATGATCGCCGACTGCGCGCCCGCGCGCGCGCCCTGCACGCGCTCCTTGGCGTACTCGACCGCCTTCTGCGTCGCGGCTTCCGCCACCTGCACGCCCTGCAGCCCGACGTTCAGGCGCGCGTTGTTCATCATCGTGAACATCGCGCGCATGCCGCCGAACTCGGGGCCGATCAGCTCGCCGGTGCAATCGTCGTGGTCGCCGAACGACAGCACGCAGGTGGGCGAGGCGTGCAAACCCATCTTGTGCTCGATCGAGACGACCCGCACGTCGTTCATCGTGCCATCGGCGCGTACCTTGGGCACCAGGAACAGCGAGATACCGCGCGTGCCGGCGGGCGCATCGGGCGTCCGCGCGAGCACCAGGTGGACGATATTGTCCGCCATGTCGTGGTCGCCGAACGAAATGTAGATCTTGGTGCCTTTGATGCTGAACGTGCCGTCACCGCGCGGCACGGCGGTTGCGCGCAGCGCGCCCACGTCGCTGCCCGCCTGCGGCTCGGTCAGGTTCATCGTGCCGGTCCACTCGCCCGTCGCGAGCTTGGGCAGGTACAACGCCTGCTGCTCCGGCGTGCCGTGATGCTCGATCGCCTCGATCGCGCCGACCGTCAGCGTCGGGCACAGCGCGAAGCCCATGTTGGCGCTGCCGAGCGTCTCGAGCACCGCGGCCTGGACGACGAAGGGCAGCCCCTGCCCGCCGAATGCCTCCGACACGCCGATCGTGCCCCAGCCGCCCTCGACGTACGCCTGGTACGCCGCGCGGTAGCCGTCGGGCATGACGACGCCGTCGGGGGTCCACTTCGCCCCCACCGTGTCGCCGACGCGGTTGAGCGGCGCCCACTCGCCCGCTGCAAATTGCGCCGCGCCCTCCAGCACCGCGTCGATCACATCCGGGGTCGCGGCGGCAAAGCGTTCGGCGTCGGCGAGCTCAGCGATATTGGCGACGTTGTCGAGAACGAAGCGCTGCTCGGCGACGGGGGCGGTGAAGGCCATTTCTCTCTCCTGATCGCGCCCGCTATAGCGTCGCGGCATGGCGGCTCAACCACCCCTTATTTACCCGTTCGGCGACGCCGCGATCGCCGAGGGTGCCGCGATCATCGGTGCCGGTGGTATCGTCGCCGTCCCGACCGAGACGGTGTACGGGCTCGCCGCCGATGCGCGCAACGCGCAGGCGGTGGCTCAAATCTACGCCGCAAAGGGCCGGCCCAGCTTCAATCCGCTGATCGTCCACGTCACCGATCTCGCCGCGGCCGAGGCAATCGCGACGCTCAACGACGATGCCCGTATGCTCGCCGAGCGGTTCTGGCCGGGGCCGCTGACGTTGGTGCTGCCATTGCGTACCGAGGCAGGAGTTGCCGCGCTGGTCACCGCCGGGCTCGACACGATCGCGCTCCGCGTGCCCGCGCACCGCGCGATGCGGGCGCTGATCGCCGCCACGGGCGCGCCGCTCGCCGCGCCATCGGCGAACGCGAGCAACGGCATCAGCCCGACGCGCGCCGAACATGTCGCGAAGAGTTTGGGTGCGCGCGTGCCGCTGATCATTGACGACGGCGCGACGGAAGCGGGCCTGGAATCGACCATTGTCGCGGGGCGCACGATGCTGCGCCCGGGACCGGTCACGGCCGAGATGCTCGGCGAGATGCTCCCCATCGTGCCCGGCACGACCGCGCACGTCAGCGCGCCGGGGCAGCTCGCAACGCATTACGCGCCGTCCAAGCCGCTGCGGCTGAATGCCACCCGAGCAGAGGCGGACGAGTGGCTGATCGGCTTCGGCGCGGTCACCGGCGATGACACGCTGTCGTCGAACGGCAATTTGGTGGAAGCGGCAGCGCGGTTGTTCGACGCGCTGCACCGCGCCGATACGTCGCTCGCTGCGCGCATCGCGGTCGCACCCATTTCGGAAATGGGAGTCGGCGTCGCGATCAACGACCGATTGCGCCGCGCCGCGCACCGCTAACGGCGTGTGCGATGCTTGAGAACCTGCGTTGCCGCCCTCGCATTTTTCATGCGGCGACCCGGCGCAACGATCGAGCCGCCGGGTCGAGTAACGTCAGCGTACCGCCGGCGCCTGATTGTCGACGATTGCGGCCTTCTGCTCGGGGCTCATCGCGTGCGTATTGAGATCGGCGGCATCGATCGCGTCGGCGCGCTTTTCACCAGTCTTGCGAACCTGCTCGGCCTGATCCTTCAGATCATCGGCGCGCTGTTCGAGCTGGTCGGCACGATTGTCGGCCGCCTTCTTCACATTGTGCGCGAGCTTGTCGTCACCCGATCCCCCACAGGCGGCGAGCGGCGCGGCAAGAAGCAGAACGGCGGCGGCGAGGCGGAACGTGGACATGATCTCTTCCCTGTCAGAACTGCGACCGGTCATTCCGGCAGCGTACTAACCCAAATCAGTCCTCCGCGTTCCCTCGCCGCGCCTGCTGAAGCTCAGCCCTGCGCCTCCGCCATGCTCTTCGTCCGCGCGGCATAGCTCTTCCGCAGCTTCTGCAGCTTGGGCGGGATCACTGCCATGCAGTAGGGATTGCTGCGGCCTTCGGTCTCCCAATAGTCCTGATGATAGCCTTCCGCCGGGTACCAGGTGTCGTTCGCCTCGATCGTGGTGACGATCGGCTTCGACTGGTCGCCCTGCGCGCGCTCGATCGCTGCCTTGGCCTCCGCCGCCTGCTCCTCTGATTGCGGAAAGATTGCCGAGCGATACTGCGTGCCCACATCGTTGCCCTGGCGGTTCAGCTGCGTCGGGTCGTGCGTCGCGAAGAAGATGTCGAGCAGGTCGCCGTACGCGATTCTAGCCGGATCGAAGCCCACCTTGATCGCCTCGGCATGACCCGTTTCCCCGCCGCACACCTGCTTGTAGGTCGGATTGGGCGCGTGGCCACCGATATAGCCGCTCTCGACGCTTTCGACGCCGATCACGTCCTTGAACACGGCCTCGGTGCACCAGAAACAGCCGCCGGCGAGGATCGCATAGTCGGTCATGTAAGTCTCCTTTGAGAAGCATGTAGGAAGTCGCTAACGCGCTCGAAAGGGAGATGCGGTGATGCGCGACGGCAAGATGCCACTAGACGGCAAGGTCATGGTGACGGGCGGGGCAGGCTACATCGGCAGCCACGCGGTGCTGGCGCTGCTCGATGCCGGCTATGACGTGGTCGTGCTCGACAATCTCATCACTGGGTTTGACTGGGCGGTCGACGCCCGCGCGACGCTGGTCGAAATGGCGGTCGAGGACCCGCGGGTGGCGGACGTACTCGCCGAGCACCGCGTCCGCGCGATCATGCACTTCGCCGGATCGGTGGTGGTACCTGAATCGGTCAGCAATCCGCTCAAATATTACCGCAACAACACCGCGGCGACGCGCAGCCTGATCGAGAGCGCGGTGAAGGCGGGCGTGCCGCACTTCATCTTCTCGTCTACCGCCGCCACCTACGGCACGCCCGAGCGCGTGCCAGTGACCGAAACCGACCCGACGGTGCCGATCAATCCATACGGCATGTCGAAGCTGATGAGCGAGGCGATGCTGCGCGATGTCGCGGCCGCGCATCCGATCAATTACGCGGCGCTGCGCTACTTCAACGTCGCGGGCGCGGATGAGCAGGGGCGCAGCGGACAGTCGACCGTGGGTGCCACGCACCTGATCAAGATCGCGGTCGAGGCGGCGACCGGCAAGCGCGCCGCGGTCAGCGTGTTCGGCGAGGACTTCGACACCCGCGACGGCACCGGCGTGCGTGACTATATTCACGTCAGCGACCTGGCCGAGGCGCATGTCGCAGCACTCGGCTGGCTGATCGGGCACCCGGGCGAGAGCGTGACGCTCAACGCCGGCTACGGACGCGGCTTCTCGGTGCTGGAGGTGCTCGACGCGGTCGACCGCGTCACCAACATGCGCGTCGAACGCCGGATGGAGGGACGCCGCGCCGGTGACCCGGCCGAACTGGTCGCCAACAATGCCGCGATCCTTAAGACACTCGACTGGACGCCCGCGCGCGCCGACTTGGACGGCATAGTGCGTGACGCACTAGCATGGGAGCGCAAGCTCGCCGAGATGGGACGCTGAAGATGCGGCTTCGCTCACTGTTGTTCGTCCCCGGCGACCGGCCGGAGCGAATGGAGAAGGCACTTGCGCTCGGCGCCGACGCGCTGATCCTCGACCTTGAGGATGCCGTCGCGCCGGGCGCCAAGGCGGCGGCACGCAGCGCGGTGCGCGAGTTCGTCGATATGCGCAGCGCCGACGCGACGCTGTTCGTCCGCGTCAACCCGCTCGACAGCGACTTCATCGCCGACGACTTCGCAGCACTCGACGGCGCCGCGATGGCGGGTGTGGTGCTGCCCAAGGCGGAGGGCCGCGCCTCGGTCGCCGAGCTACGTCGGCGCCTGCCCGGCGACTATCTGGTGCTGCCGATCGCGACCGAGACGCCGCGCGCGGTGTTCACGCTCGGCGACTATGACAACGCCGGCCTGGCCGGGCTAACCTGGGGCGCGGAGGACCTGCCAGCGGCGATCGGCGCCGCGACCAGCCGCGAGGCGGACGGCGGCTATACCGACCCGTACAAGATGGTACGCGCACTGACGCTGTTCGGCGCGCACGCGGCCGGCGTGCCCGCAATCGAGACGGTCTATCCCGACTTCCGCGACTTGGATGGCCTCGACGCCTACGCCGCACGCGGGCGGCGCGACGGGTTCACCGGGATGATGGCGATCCATCCGGCGCAAGTGCCCGTCATCAATGCCGCCTTCTCGCCCAGCGACGCGGAGATCGCGCACGCGCGCGCAGTGGTCGACCTTTTCGCCGCCAACCCGGGTGCCGGCGCGCTGCAACTGGACGGCAAGATGGTCGATGCCCCGCACCTGAAGGCAGCGGAGCGGCTGCTGCGGCTCGCCGGCATTTAGTTGCCGAGCAGCGGCCGCGTCCGCCGCGCGATCTGCCACCAGCCGATCGCCCACAAGGTACCGTAACTCCACCCTGCCAGCACGTCCGAGGGCCAGTGGACGCCCAGGTAGACGCGACTGGTTCCGATCGCCCCGACCAGCAGGATCGCGAGCGTCAGCACCGTGTTGCGCGTCGCGCGACCGCGCGTCACCTGCGTCACCAGAGCCGCGAGCGTGAGGTAGACGAGCGCCGAATTGGCCGCATGCCCGCTTGGAAAACTGTCGCCGGATACTTCGATCAGCCGATCGGCGATCGGCGGACGCGGCCGCTGAAAGACGAGCTTCAGCAGATTACTGCTCGCCGTACCCGTGATCACCGCCGCCGCGACCATGACCGCGGTCAACGCCAGGCGACGCGCGATCAGGATCGCCACCGCGCCGACCGTGACGATCGCCAGCACCGTACCGCCGCCCAGCGCGGTTACGTCGATCATTGCCTTGCGCAGCCATCCCGGCCCGACCCCGCGAAGCGCATCGCTGATCGCGAGGTCGAACCCGAACGCGTGCCGACTGAGAACGAAGCCGATCAGCAGCAGCAACGCGATCGCCCCGGCGCACACACCGGCGGCGCGCAGCACGGAGGGGAGATGCCACCCTCGCGCCTCCTGTACGGGTTCGGCCGCGGTCAGCGCCGGGGCGATCGAGGTTCGGTCAGTCATCACGCATCTGTAGGGCGCATGCCGGCTCACGTAAGCCCCTGCGGCACCGTCACGCCCCTGCGTACCTCAATATGTGCGGTCGTCGGGTGCGTCGAACAGATCTTTGAACTGTCGCGGCTGCGAGCGGAGATATTGTTCGGGCGCGCGGACGCGGGCACCCAGACTTGCAGCGGCGTGCCACGGCCAGCGCGGATCGTACAGGATCGTGCGCGCGAGCGCGACCATGTCGGCGTCGCCGGTAGCAATGATCGCCTCGGCCTGCTCATAATCGGTGATGAGACCGACCGTGACGACAGGCATCGAGACCGCCTGCTTCACCGCGCGCGCGAGCGGGACCTGGTAGCTGGGGCCGACCGGAATGTCCTGACGCGGATCGAGCCCGCCGCTCGACACGTGGATCGCGGCGCACCCCCGCGCCTCCAGCGCCTTCGCAAAGGCGATCGTGCCGTCCACGTCCCAGCCGCCGTCGACCCAGTCGCTGCCCGACACGCGCACCGTGACGGGCTTCTCGGCCGGGAACGCCGCACGAACCGCGTCGAACACCTCAAGCGGATAGCGCATGCGGTTCTCAAGCGTGCCGCCGTACTCGTCGTCGCGCCGGTTGGAGAGCGGCGAGAGGAATTCGTGCAGCAGATAGCCGTGCGCGGCGTGGATCTGCACAGCGTCGAGCCCAAGCCGCGCCGAACGACGCGCCGCGTCGGCGAAGGCGTCGCGGATCTCGTCCATCCGCGCGCGGCTCAGCGCGATCGGCGGCGCTTCACCCTCACCGAATGCCAGCGCCGAGGGTGCCTCGGTCTGCCAGCCATTCGTGTCACCTGCCGCGATTTGCTTGCCGCCGTGCCACGGCAGCTCGGTCGACGCCTTACGCCCGGCATGCGCCAGCTGGATCGCGATCGGCATCTTCGAGTATCCGCGCACGCCGTCCAGCACGCGCTTCATCGCCGCCTCGGTCGCATCGTCCCACAGACCCACGTCGCCGTAGGTGATGCGCCCTTCCGGTACTACGGCGGTCGCCTCGATCGTCAGCACGCCCGCGCCCGACAACGCCAGATGCCCCAGATGAATTAGGTGCCAGTCGGTCATGCAGCCGTTTTCGGCCGAATATTGGCACATCGGCGCGATGACGATGCGGTTGGCGAGTGACAGGCCGCCCACGTTCAACGGTGCGAATAACTTGGGTCCGCTCATGCCTTGCGCTCTCATCAGTGAGCCGCCCAAACGCGCGGGTGTCGCATCGGATGCGTGCCGATGCAGCTACGACGCCGCACCATTCGCCTTACGGTCGCGCCGGCTGCGGTGTGTCGAGCAAGGTGCGAGTCAGCGCGCGATACGCGTCGCTGTCGGCGATCACCGCTGCCTCCGCTTCCAGCGTGCGATAAGCGGCGAGCACCGCCCGCCCGTCCGCGGTCAGCCGCGCGCCGCGGTTCTGCCCGCCCCCCGCCGACGCCTCGACCAGCCGCTCGCGAAAGCAGCGATTCATCTCGTCAACCAGCAACCAGGTGCGACGATAGCTCATGCCGAGCGCGCGCCCCGCGGCCGAGATCGACCCCTCGCGATCGATCGCCTCGAGCAGGTCGGCCTTACCCGGTCCCATCGCGAAACCATCACCGCAGACGAGCTGCAGCTTGAGCTTGAGCGCGCCCAGCCTCATCGGCGAAACTGTCGGCCTGTGCGTGCCATCACCGCGGCATATCGCGTCCGCGCGGCGCGCGCTACGTTCGCGCGCATGCATGTAGGGAGTGCGGGGCGCCGATCGACGCGGACGTGGCTGGCGACAGCGGGCGTTGTCGCGCTCACCGCGGCACTCCTGCTGGCGATGGGGCGCAGCGCGATCTGCACCTGCGGGCGCGTCGCGCTGTGGCACGGGCAGATCAATTCAGCCGAGAACAGCCAGCAACTGCTCGACCCCTACAGCGCGACGCACCTCGTCCACGGCCTGCTGTTCTACGCCGCCGGCTGGCTGCTGCTGCCCGTGTGGGATCGGCGCACGCGATTACTCGTCGCAGTCATCGTCGAATCGGCGTGGGAGGTGGCGGAGAACTCGCCCGCGGTGATCGACCGCTACCGCAGCGTGACCGCCGCGCTCGGTTATACCGGCGACAGCGTACTCAACTCGGTCGGCGACATCGGCTGCATGGTTGCCGGTTTCCTGCTCGCCCGTATGCTGCCGACGCGCGTCAGCATCGTGCTGGTGATCGCGATCGAGCTGCTGCTGCTCGCGACCATCCGCGACAATCTTACGCTCAACGCGGTTATGCTGGTCGCACCCGATCCGCACATTCTGGCGTGGCAGCAGGCGGGCGGCTGAGCAGACTTCACCCGGCGCTTACCAATCCGCGTCTATGTCTCGGGCATGTTCCACGACTCAGCCCTCGCCGGCGCGACCCGCACCGATCCCCGCCCCGTCAGCGCGGTCAGCCACGGCGTCGGCATCGCCGGGCTCGCCGGGCTGATCATTTGGATCGCGGTCGCACGGCACTTCGGCATGGACGGCACCTATGCCGCGCTGACCAACGTCGCCGCCTGTGCATTGCCGATGGTCATGTGGTCGCTGCTGGTCGACAAGGTCCATCGTCGCACCTCGACCGGCATCGACTGGTCGCGCGCGAAACCCTTGCGCGAGACGATCGACACCAGCCTGGTCAAGCTCGCCGGGCTGTGGATCACCTGGGCCGGCATCGCGCTCATCTACATGACCGGACGCTTCTACTGGGACGGCAATTACCGCTTCGCGATGTGGTGCATGGAAAGTGCAGCGCCGTGGCTGTTCGCCGCCTCGATCCCGTATGTGCTATGGCTCGACCGCTATCTGGTCGAACCGCGCGACGGCGCCTGGGCGCTCGGCGCTTGGGTCACCGGTACTGCACCCGCTGACCGCGAGGCGATCTACGCGCACCTGCGCGCCTGGGGCGTGAAGGCGTTCTTCCTCGCCTTCATGCTCGCGATCGTGCCGCCGGGGTTCGCCGATTTCGTTGACGCCGATGTCGCCAACCTGCTCGGCTCGCCGACCGCGCTCGCCAATTGGCTGATCAACTTCATGTTCGTGGTCGATGTCGCCTTCGCGACCGTCGGCTATCTGCTGACGATGCGTCCGCTCGACGCGCACATCCGCTCGGCCAATCCGTTCATGGCCGGCTGGACCGCCGCGCTGATCTGCTATCCGCCCTTCATCATGATGGATGACGGGCGTCCGTTCGATTACCGGCCGGGTACCGCCGACTGGACGCACTGGATGCAGGGTCACCCGACGATGCTAGCGCTGACCGGTGCGGTGCTGGTGGTGCTGACCGGCATCTACGCCTGGTCGACAGTTGCCTTCGGCCTGCGCTTCTCCAACCTAACCAACCGCGGCATCCTGACGCACGGCCCCTATGCACTCTCACGCCACCCGGCCTATTTGTCGAAAAACCTGTTCTGGTGGATTTCGACGATCCCGTTCCTCACTACTGGCAGCCTCGCCGACGCGGCACGTGCCACGATCCTGCTGGCGGCGGTCAGCGGTATCTATTACTGGCGTGCGAAGACGGAGGAGCGCCACCTGCTGCTCGATCCCGATTACCAGACCTATGATGCCTGGATGGCGCGACGCGGTGCGGTGCCGCGCATGCTGCGCTGGGCGCGGGGTAGCTCCCCCGCGCCAATAGAGCACGCGCCCGCCTGACCGCATCGCCGCTCGTGTGCGGCGCGGACAACGCTAGAAGCTCGCCTCGTCGTACACCTTCGACACGTCACCGTTCCATGCGCCGTGGTAGCGCTCCAGCAGCACCTCCGCGGGCACCTTGCCACTTCGCACGACCTCGCGCAGCGGATCGAGGAAGCCGGTCTCGTCGTCACCCGCCGCGTTAAACCGCGCGCGCGCCTTCAATCCCGCATGCGCGATGTCGAGCACGCGCCCTGCCACGTCGCGCAACTGACCGCCGCCCGCAATCGGCGCCGACAGTCCCTGCGCCGGCACGGCGTCGCGCAAGGCCTGCCGCTCCTCCAGCGTCCAATCCTTGACCAGATCCCACGCCGCATCCAGCGCGGCGTCGTCGTACAGCAATCCAACCCAAAAGGCGGGCAGCGCACAAATCCGGTTCCACGGCCCACCGTCAGCGCCGCGCATTTCCAGGAACGTCTTTAATCGCACTTCGGGGAAGGCGGTCGACAGGTGGTCGTTCCAGTCCTCGATCGTCGGCCGTTCACCCGGCAGCACCGACAACTCACCGCGCAGGAAGTCGCGGAAGCTCAGCCCCGCCGCGTCAATGTACTGCCCGTCGCGGTAGACGAAGTACATCGGCACATCGAGCATGTAGTCGGCGTAGCGCTCATAGCCGAACCCGTCCTCGAACACGAACGGCAGCATGCCGGTACGCGCCGGGTCGGTGTCCGACCAGATGTGGCTGCGATAGCTCAGGAAACCGTTGGGCCGCCCTTCCGTGAACGGTGAATTGGCGAACAGCGCGGTCGCCAGCGGTTGCAGCGCGAGCCCGACACGAAACTTCTTCGCCATGTCGGCTTCACTGGCATAATCCAAATTCACCTGGATCGTGCAGGTACGCAGCATCATGTCGAGCCCCATTGTGCCGACGCGTGGCATGTGGCGCAGCATGATCGCGTAGCGCCCTTTGGGCATGATCGGCAGCTCGGCGCGAGTCTTGTCGGGCCACATGCCAAGCCCGAGAAAGCCGATCCCCAGCTTCTCGCCCGCTACCTTCACCTGTTCCAGGTGGCGGCCCGTCTCGGCGCAGGTCTGGTGCAAATGCTCGAGCGGCGCGCCGGACAGCTCGAACTGTCCCGCCGGCTCCAGGCTGACCGATCCGTCGGCGCCGGTCAGCGCGATGACCTTGCCGTTTTCTTCGACCGGACGCCAGCCATGCTGCTCCAACTCACCCAGCAGCGCGCGAATGCCGGCGGGTTCGTCCCACGACGGCGCATGGTGATCGACGCGTGAGTAGACGAACTTTTCGTGCTCGGTGCCGATCCGCCAGCGATCGCGCGGCTTCTCGCCCGAGGCGAAATGCTGGATGAGCTGGTCGCGCGATTCAATAACCGCTGCGTTGCTGTCCGAAACGGTCTTCGTCGTCATGTTCGCGCGCTTACGCGCGGATGAACGACAGCGCTAGTGGGTGCGTGGTGGCGGTCGCGCAGTGACTAACCTGCCTCCGCCACAACGAAAAAAGGAGGCCGGCGTGCTGCCGACCTCCCTTCTTTTCGTACGTCAGTGACGATCGACTTACTGGCCCGAACCCGGACCGTAGGTGATCTCCACGCGACGGTTCTGCACTTCGCGCACACCGTCGGCGGTCTGGACGCGCAGGCGGGTCTCGCCGAACGCTTCCGTCGTCATCACGCCGTCCGGGATACCCTTCGACGCGAGGTAAGCCTTCACCGAATCCGCACGGCGCTGCGACAGGCCGACGTTGTACTGCGAGGAACCCGACGTATCGGTGTAACCCGCCAGCATGACCTGCGCGTTGCTGCAGTTCTGGTACTGGGTGACTGCGTTGTCGAGGATCGACGCTGCTTCCGGGGTGACGTCCGACTTGTCCCACTCGAAGAACACGATGAACGGACCCGGCGAGCAGACCACTTCCGGCGGAGGCGGCGGGGCCGGCTCGGGCGGGGGCGGCGGCGGCGGCGGCGGCGGCGGCGGCGGAGCAGCCGGCTCACCGAAGTTGTAGGTCACGCCGCCCAGGATGCTGTGCGAACGGAACCGGCCGTCATAGTTGCTGCCGCGCGCATCAACCAGGTTGACGCTGTCGGCGTTGAAGAAGCGATACTTCAGCGACACGTCGACGTTCTCGCTCAGCGGCGCGCGGATGCCCGCGAGAGCCTGCCATGCGAACACGGTGTCCGAATCGTCGACCAGACGGTAGCTGCGGGTCAGAGCATACTTACCCTTCACGCGCGCCACACCGGCACCACCGCCGACGAAGCCCTGCAGGCCGTCGTCCGGACCGAAGTCCAGCAAACCGTTGACCATGAAGCTGAGCGCCGAACTGCGGCCGCCTGCATAGTCGTAGCTGCCGGCCGGAACCGACTGACCGGTGTTCGGACCCACCGGAATGCGGTTGCCCTGCGAGCGGATCGAGTCAACAGTAGCCGCACGGTAGCCGACTTCGGTTTCCAGGCGGAACGCGCCGAAATCGTAACCGATAACGCCGTCAACGTCGTAACCGTAATTGTGATCGATGGTGGTCTGACCGGTCAGCTGCGTGTTCGCACCGCCGTTCACGTTGTAGTCGATGTCTTCGACGATCATCGCACCGCCCTCAACGCCCACATACCACGCCTTGTCGCGGGCCAGTGCGGGCGAGGCGAGCGCGGTCGAAGCGAGCGCCACAGTTATGGCAAGCTTCCGCATACTATTCCCCTTTCCTTGGTGTCACTACGGACAGCGCAAACCCACTATCCGAGCGTTGGTTTCCACACAAGCGATCAAAATAGCTGACTGTGGCAGGAACGACACACTTTGGATCAGGCGATCAGCCCGTGCGCGCGCATCGCGGCAAGCATCGCAGTGATCGTTCCGCGCGCCTCGGCATCGATCGTTGCCCCTCCCGCGGGGCTCGGTATGGCGGGCTGGCGTGCCCCGATCACCGGCACGCCGTCGACGATCACGCGGGTGGCGCGGATCACGCCGTCCTCCCATGCGCTGTTGAAGGCAACATGTCGCGCGCGCGCTCGGCACCACAGCGAAAGGCCAAAACTAGCGGCAATGAAGCGCCATCCGCCATCGGTCCAACCGGCGATCGCGCCTGCGTGGCCGACCCACTCCCCGCCCGGTTGCGCGCCCACGATCCAGCATTGCCCGGGCGTCGGATCGGCCGGCGGCACGTCGACGCCGATGTCCTCGACGACGCCCGCGACGACGATGTCGAGCCGCGCAAGTGCTTCATTGTGCGTCAGTTCCTTGCCGGCCTGGCCAATATGCAACAGTGGCAGGCCAAGTCGCGGCGTTTGATCCTCACTCATGATTGGTTCCCTTGTTCGATGACCGCGGCGCGCGACGACGCGACCGTTCCGACCTGCACCACGGCGACCCGCACGCCCCCGCCCGCGACCTCCGCCGCCGTGATCGTGATCGCCGGCTCGGCAAGCATTTCCACCCGCTCGCCAAGCTTGCTCGACACGATGACGCGGTAGCGTTCGCCTTCCTCGCCTACCGGCACCTCGACCTCGCCCCAGCGCCATCCGAGACGGCTGCGACGAACCCAGGTCACGCGTGCGCCGCCATCGGCGGCCGGGTTCCAGCGCAGGTGAACGGGAGCGAGCGGCGCGACCGACCGCCCGTCGAGAAACGTTTCGTGACCCGCCCTCGCCGCATCGCCGTCACCGACATCATCGCCGATTCCCGACGCGCTCACACGAATGCGGTCGCCGAGTCGCACCACACCCTCGCTCGCGACCAGCAGCGAGTCGCGCCCCAGCAGTACGAAGCGCGTGCCCGCGTCGTGCACATCAACCGCGCTGCCGTTCAGCCCGCGCGACAGCAGCGACAGTCGCCACCGGGCCGGCGCCACCTGCTCCGCGCGCGTGAACTGGATCACCTCGTCGCCGAGCAGCGCGAGGTTCGCGCCGCGGTCGCGCTGCGCATCGTCCGCGTGGCTCAGCGCCATGCCGTCGTGCAGCAGGTCCACGTCGATCAAGTTCGCGCGGTCGATCATCGTCGCACTCGCGTGACCGACCGGCGCCGCCACCGTCCCCATGATCGCGGGCGCCGCGGTCGCGCCGAGCATCTGCCACGTCGCGCCGTCGTCGCGACTGATCTCGATCGTCGCCTGCCGCCATCCCGGCCCGTCACCCGCCGCTGCGATCGCCAGCCGCGGCGTCGCCCACGCCTCCTCGCCGCTCGGATAAAGCTCGAACACCGCGATCACCGTGCGCCCGATCGCCACGTCGGGGCTGGCGTTCACCATCCCCGGCTCGGCTGTCCGCCCTTTTGGAGCGCGACCCAGCGGCGCGAGATCGAGCGTCACGCGCATGGCCTCGACACTGCTGCGCACCACGCGCCAGACCGCTGACTCGTCGCCGACACGAACCGCGTCGCCGGGCTCGATCGCGATCGCGCGTGCGTCCGACACGATCTGGCGCGTTTCGCGCATCCGCTCACGCGTGAGCAGCGTCGACAGTGCCAATCCCTTCGCCGCGTCCGCCGACAGCGCCGCCGCCAGCGGCACCTGTTCGACGCCGCCGCCTCCGCCGCGCACCGCGCGCTGCACGCCGATCTGGTAATCGCGCGCCGGATCGTAGTGCGACACCTCTACCCGCGCCGGCGTCGGTTCGAGCGGCACCCGTGTCCGCGCCAGCACGCGCGCATCCACGCTGATTGCATCAGCCACGCGGTTGGCTAGCGCGACGCCACCATCCCTGCACGAGAACCATCCGCCGCTCAGCTGCGCCAGCACCTCCGCCGCGCCCGCGATCGTATCCCCGCTCGCCGCGAAGCCGTGGATCGGCGTGTCCGGTCCGTCGCCGACCAGCGTGCCCTCGCCGATCGCCCGCGCCACGTCGCCAACGCGCACTGCGCCGTCGTGCGCGATTACCTCGAAGGTCAGCGACGGAATACGGTTGCCGAAATCCGCCAGCTGCAGCAGCTCGAACACCGCATAGGCGACGCCGCGATGCGCCGGCGCGACGCCGCCGCCGACTGCGCTCGCGATCAGCGGATCGGGCAACTGCTCCTCGTCGCCCGGATAGAGCCGAAAACCCGTCTTCGCCTTCCAGTCGCCCGCCGCACCACGCAACAGCTTGCCGTCGGCCCAGATCCGTCCGACGCCCGCGATTCGATGCGCCGACAGCGCGACCGCGAACGACGCGGCGTAGCTGTAGCGCGTCACGCTTCCCTGCCCCTTGCCGCCGCTCGTCAAGCCGCGCTGCTCGATCAGGTCGGTCGCCCAGATCACGCACCCCGCCACCCGCATCCGGCCGAAGATCTTCGGCACCTGCGTGCCATAGCTGGATGTCTGTACCTTCAGCTCGCTCAACCGCGGCCCGTCGCGCCCCTTGGGTGCGAGCAGCGCACGGTCGACGCGCTGTCCCAGCACCGCACCCAGCGCCGCCCCCACCGGTCCGCCGATCGCGCCGCCCACCGTCGTCAGCACCAACGTCGCCATGATGCCCCCTCTTCTTCGATTTCGCCCGATCAAGCCTTCCGCTCAGCCGTGCTCACTCACCCGCCATGCCGCGACGATCGGCCACTCGGGCACACCCGGCCGCTCCACCACGCGCCGCAGCCCCGCATCGGCGTGGACGATCCCGCCCACGGTGCGCACCGCCACGTGCACTTGCGTCGCCGCGACGCGCAACAGCAGCACGTCGCCCGGACGATCACCGGAGCAGCGCACCAGCCCGTCCGGCACGTCACCGGCTCGCCATCGCGCGGTCCTGAGCGGGTAATCGTCCCGCACGGCAACATCGACCCCGCCGTCCCGCAGCGCCGCTACCGCGACACCGACGCAGTCCAGGCCCAGCGCCGGATCGCGCCCATGCAGACGAAAACGCGCACCCACCAGCGTCCGCGCCGCCGCCGCGATGCGCTCACCCGCCTCCGCCACGCTCATGCGCCAGGATAGCGCGTCAGCAGGTCGATGCCCGGCAGATACGGCTCACCGCGGAAGTTCACCGCATTGCCGAACCGGCCCGCGCAGGTCGCCATGCGCTTGTCGCAGCCCTCGATCAGCTCGACTAGCACACCCGGCAGAATCGCGAACGGCGGCGCCGCGCGCAGCGTCACGCGCGCGCCATCCGAATCGAGCACTACGCTCTCCACACCGCAGTTCGCGCCGCCCAGCCAGCGCAGGCGCCCGTCGCCGTACGCTCCCGCGCTTGGCTCGACGGCGTCGAGCGTCAGCTCCGCGCCCGCACTCGCCACCACGCGCGCGAACCGCCGCCGTCCGGCCATCGCGACGCGGCAGCGCCGGTCGCCCAGCTCGGCGCGACATTCGGGCGAGGTCGCCTCGGTCACCGCGCGCTCCAGCCGCGCCGCCGCCCCGCGCAACTCGGCCGAGAACGCACCGTCGCGCACCTCGACCTCGCCGATCATCCCCTCGCCAAGCGCAATGGGCATTGCGTCCGCATCGCTCCAGTCGACCGCGCTCATCGCCACGCGCGCACCGTCCCAGCGCCCCGCATCCAGGTCGCGTGCCGAAATCGCCGCGGCGTTGAGCGCCCCGCGCGCCTCCATCGTGTCGGCATCGAGCCCCTCCGCCCGCACAACCGCCGACGGCACCATTCCCGGCGCGGCGCGATAGGTGACCCCGCCGCGTACTAGGTCGCGATCGTGGTCGGTCAACGCCAGCGTCACGCCGTCGCGCCGCTCGACCAGCCAGCACAAAGCCAGCGTGCTCAACCGGTCGCTCATGCCTCGCGCACCTCGATCAGCGGCACCGATGCCACCTCCCCCGCCAAATAGGTCGCACGCGACACGCTCAACCGGTCCTCGGCAAAGCGCACCGCCACGTCGAAGACGAACGACGCTGCCACGCGCGTGCCCGCCGCCGGCGCCTCATCGAGCGTCACCACGCCGCCTTCCCCGACCGAGAAGCCCAGCATCGCGCGCCCGTCCACCGTCACTGACACGCTGCCCGCCACCGGCCGCGTCACCCGCCGCTCGGCATCGCCGTAGCGCTTCACTAGCGCGAAGCTTCGCTGCAACCCGTCGCCGACACCGATCTGCACGTCCTCGCCCGCGTGATCGAACGGATCGCGCAGTCGGAACCCGCGCGCCGGTCCGCGCCGCGCGCGAAAGAAGTCGAGCAACGCCGCCACGTCCGCCTCGCTCCTGACGCCGGGTCCGACATCGTAGCGCGTCCGCGCCCCGTCCCAGCGCGCGCTGCGCATCTCGTATCCGCCCGCACCCTCGACCACGTCGGTCGCGAACGTCGGTGACACCTCCGCCTCGCGTCCCAGCGCCAGCGGGAACGCCACGTCGTCGAACGCCTGCATGTCGTCCTCCCCCTCGATTCGCCACACGATCAACCCGTCGCGCATCACCTGCGGCAGCGCCCACAGATACGCCGCGCGCACCCCTCCCCCGTGCGCCTCGTCTGCGGCGGCGACGATCGCCCGCCACTGCGCGCGCTCGTTGGGCCGCAGCACGAAGCCCGAAAAATACTCCTGCCGCGCGGGCGGATAGCCCAGCCGCGCCAGCGCCGCCGTGGCGCCCGCGGCGCTCGACGCGGTGTCGCCCACCGTCACCCAGTCGTAATCCTCCAGCTGAAGCACATCGAACGCCGGGCTCGCCCAGCCGAGCGGCATGTTCATCCGCCTCGCCTCGGGTGCCGCGCGGTCGAGCACGGTCGGCAGATAGGCGAGCAGATACGTCTCGCATGCCGGATGCGCCTCGTGCACCGCGTCGGTCAGCGCGGCGGTTGACGCCGCCAGCATCGCCCCCGCACGGTCGAGCGTCGCGCATTGCGCCGCGTCCAGCACGCCCCGTACGCTCGGCACCGCGACCGGCGCCAGTGCCGCGACCGCGTGCGGGTCGTACAGGCATGGCCGCCCGTCGGGCATCGTCCACCACCACGGCTCACCGACCTGAAATTTCGCCGCCAACCCCGCCGCCACGCCCAGGTCGACGAACGCACGCGCGACCGCGTGCAGATACGCCATCGCCGCGCTGCACGCGGGTGACAGCAAGGTCGAGGGCGGCTCCCATCCCGTCAGCGCAGGGCTGCCATCCGCCGCGCGCTGCTTCCACGTCTCCGGCGCGTGCGCGTCGAACAACTCGTAACTCAACGACCAGATCACGTCGTAACCGAGAACCTTCGCCTGCCGCGCGAAATCGGCATGCCACGCCGCGCAGGCGACATTCAGCGCACCGCCCTCCAGCGTCACCACGCCGCCGTCGAGCCGAAAATAATGGCTCATGCCCACGTAATGCGTGATCGCGCCGCGATAGCCGAGCTGCAACGCGTTCCTCAGCAGCCGCGCCGGCGTTAAATGGTAGCTGTCGTCGTAACCGCTGCACACGCGCAGCCCGTGTTCGGGCACCACCACGTCGCCGATCCCGATCACGCTGCCCGCGCCCTCGCACGCGATCGCCGTCAGCTCGACCCAGCTCTCGACCGGCACCGCCAGCGCACCCCCGCCTGCATCGTAGTCCGGCGCCACCAGCGACACGAACATGCGGTCGACATCGCCCGCCCACACCGGATCGCGCTCGCCCGGCAGCAGGAACCCGCCGTCCAGCCTCGCGAAGTCGATCGCCACCGCCGCGTCCTCGGGCGTACCGTGCGCATAGTTCCACAGCCGCACGTACCAGCTGCGCGGCGCTCCATTCGCGTCGCGCCCCTCGATCGTCAGCACCGGGCCGTTCACCGCATCGAGCGGCAGCACGCCCGACGATCGCCACCGGAACGACAGCCGGCAATCGCGATAGTCGCGCCGCGTCTCATACCCCAGCAGC
>NZ_CAJYVU010000164.1 GCF_913778135.1 uncultured Sphingomonas sp.
GAAGCGAGCGGAGGACCAGTGGGTAAAGCCAAGCACGACCACAAACTGCAACTGGGACTGGTCCGGATGCAGGCGGCGATGGCGAAGAGCGGCGAGCGTGCCGTGGTCGTGCTCGAAGGGCGCGACACCGCAGGCAAGGACGGCACGATCAAGGCCATCACCAAGCATTTGTCGGTCCGCAACACGCGCGTGGTCGCGCTGCCGAAGCCCAGCGACCGCGAGCAGTCGCAATGGTATTTCCAGCGCTACGTGTCGCACCTGCCCGCGGCCGGCGAACTCGTGATCTTCAACCGCAGCTGGTACAATCGCGCGGGCGTCGAGGTGGTCAACGGCTTCTCCACCCACGCCGAGCAGGCGCAATTCCTGCGCGACGTGCCCGATTTCGAGCGCATGCTGGTCGAGAACGGGATCAAGCTGGTCAAACTGTGGCTCGATATCGACAAGGACGAGCAGGCCCGGCGGCTGGAGAAGCGGCGGACCGATCCGCTCAAGGCGTTGAAGATGTCATCGCTCGATGCGGTCGCACAGGACAAATGGGACGAATATTCTGCCGCGCGCGACACGATGCTGGAGCGAACGCATAGCGTGTGGGCGCCGTGGACGTGCGTACGCGGCGACGACAAGCCGGCGGCGCGCAAGGCGGTGATCCGCCACCTGCTCCACGCGATTGCAGACGACGACGTGGCGCATGATATTAAGCAGCCGAACGGCGACGTGCTGTTTACCTTCGAGCTGGATGCGTTGAAGGACGGGCGTCTGGCAGAATAGGATGCGCGCGCGTCAGCGGATCGGCTCGCACGCGACCCAGTCGTCGTCGCCATCAGCTTGTCCGTAGCTCCGCTCCGACATGGAGCGAAGGTTAGTTGGTAGCTGTGAACGACCGGTAAGCGTCGCTGCCGCTTAGTCGCCGGTGACGCGCACTGGACCCAGGTCGCCTAGCCCAACCGAACCGCTCGCCATCGCGAGCATTGCGTCGAGGCTCTTCTTCGCGCGGAGCCGCAGCCCTTCCTCGATCTCAATCCGGGGCGTCAGGTCGCGCAGTGCGACGTAGAGCTTCTCCATCGTGTTAAGCGCCATGTACGGGCAGATGTTGCAGTTGCAGTTGCCGTCCGCGCCCGGCGCACCGATGAAGGTCTTGTTGGGCAGCGCCTTTTCCATCTGGTGAATGATGTGCGGCTCAGTCGCGACGATCAGCGTGTCGCCCGGCATTGCCATCGCATAGTCGAGGATGCCGCGGGTCGAGCCGACGTAATCGGCGTGATCGAGGATCACCGCGGGGCACTCGGGGTGCGCCGCGACAGGCGCGCCGGGATGCTGCGCCTTGAGCTTCAACAGCTCGGTCTCACTGAACGCCTCGTGCACGATGCACACGCCCGGCCACAGGATCAGGTCGCGCCCGGTCGTGCGCGCGAGATAGCCGCCGAGATTGCGGTCGGGACCGAAGATGATCGGCTGGTCGGCCGGGATCTGGCTCAGGATCTTCTCGGCCGAACTGCTCGTCACGATGACATCGGACAAGCCTTTCACCTCGGCCGAGCAGTTGATGTAGGTGAGCGCGATCGCGTCTGGGTGTTGCGCACGAAACGCCGCGAATTGTTCGGGCGGACAGCTGTCCTCCAAGCTGCAGCCTGCGTCCATGTCGGGCAGCACCACCGTCTTCTGCGGGCTCAGGATTTTCGCGGTCTCGGCCATGAAGCGGACGCCGCAAAAGGCGATCACGTCAGCGTCGGTGTCCGCGGCCTTGCGGCTGAGGTCGAGGCTGTCACCGACGAAATCGGCCAGATCCTGTATCTCGGGTTTCTGGTAATAATGCGCGAGAATCACCGCGTTGCGCTCGCGGCGGAGGCGGTCGATTTCGGCGCGCAGATCGAGACCCGCGAGGTTGGTCGGCTGTTCCATGTGCGGCGATGTGGCCCGGCGCGCGCGCGCGATCAAGTCATTCGCGTCTTGCTAAGCCCCACCAGTCAGGCCGCGTTGCCGAGCACTTCCTCCAGGCTGCGGGTCAGATCCCATTGCGTGGTATCGCCAGACCGTGGCTCGCCCTGAAAGCGCACCTCGACGCTGACCGGCAATCCCGCGGCAGAAAGCGTGCCCGCGAACAGCCGTTCGAGCGCGACCCGGCCGTTCTCGCGCGCCTTGATCATGTTCTGCGGCTCGCGCGCTTTCGCGGCAACCACGCGCGTCGCGGTGGCCGACACGCGGCGCTGCAGCTCTGCCATTGCGTCGCGCGACACGATCATCCCGCTGGTCTGGTCGACCGTCACATTCGCCTCGTCAATGTTCGCGTGACCGACCACCACGTCGGGCACCTCGACGAGCAGGCGCCGGCGCGCCTCATCGTAGCGGAAGTCGCGTGGTGAGAGCGATTGCAGCACAACGAAGTAATCGATCTCGTACGGCGCCTTCACCACGCGGGTCGATTTCAGCCAGCCCCATAGCCGGCTGGTCGCGGCGGTCGCCTGCACAGTGCCCGACAGGCGGCTGACGCGCAGGTCGCTGCTGCCGTAGAGCCGTCCGGTGACGACGCGCGCGACGGCGAGGCCATTCTCGTCGGTCGAGACGGTGTAATCGTCGGTGTAGCGGCGATAGCCGGCCACCGCGACCAGCACGATCGCGAGAGCGACGGCGAGGCCGATCGCCGTCTTGACGATGTTGTTCATGCCGCCGCCGCGCTCCACCACTCGTCCTTTTCGCGGACCAGACCGCGCCGGTCGAGGTCGATCAGGTGCGCCAGCACCGAGCGCGCGGCGGCGCCGCGCAGCCGGTGGTCGAGCCCGACGTACATCTTCTCGACCATCGTCGGGATGGTCCGCGCCTCTTCGCCGAGCAGCCGCATGATCTGCCCCTCACGCTGCTTGCGATGCCCGAGCATGCCGCGCACCAGCCGCTGCGGCCGCTCGATCTCGAGACCGTGGCCGGGATAATAGACGCGGTCGTCGCGCGCGAGCAGCTTCTCGAGGCTGGCCATATAGTCGCCCATGTCGCCGTCGGGCGGCGAGATGACGCTGGTCGCCCATCCCATCACGTGATCGCCCGAGAAGAGCGCGTTCGTTTCCGGCAACGCGAAGGCGAGATGGTTGCTGGTGTGGCCAGGCGTGGCGATCGCCTCCAGCGTCCAGCCATCACCGCCGACCCGCTCGCCGTCCGCGAGCACGCGGTCGGGTGCGTAATCGGTATCGAACGCCGCGTCGGCACGCGGACCGTCGTCGTGTATCGCGAACGGCGCCGATCCGATGATCGGCGCGCCTGTCTCCGCCGCAAGCCGCCGCGCACCCGGACTGTGATCGCGGTGATGATGCGTGATAAGGACCGCGCGCACCGGTCGATCGCCAATCGCGCGCAGTAGCGCGGCATGGTGCGCGTCGTCCGCCGGCCCCGGATCGATCACGGCGAGATCGCGCTGGCCGACCAGATGCGTCTGCGTGCCCGTGAAGGTGTAGGCCGACGCATTCGGCGCGAGCACCCGCGTGACGAGCGGTTCGAGCTCGATCGCGAGCCCGACAGGCGGCGGCGTTGCATCCATTGCGAACGCAGATGGCGGGTCGGGCGCGACGACGCAAGCCGCCGCCCCTTCCCTGTGCCGATCGTTGCGCCTCAGTCGGCGCTTGCGAGCTGCGCCTTCACGTTGGCGAGCGCCTGGTCGACCTGACGCAGCGCCTTGGTGCGATCACTGCCGGTCAGCGCGGGGTCGCCAGCCAGACTTGCCCGCGTCATCGCGAGGCTGGACAGGGCCGAGTGCAGGGAGGAGCGCGTTTCACGCATCGCCTCCGCACGCGCGCGCATTGCCTCCGCGTGCGCTTCCGCGGCATCGCGTTGCGCTTCCATCCGCGCCTGTGCGGCTTCCTGCTGCGCCTCGGCACGAGCCTGCGCCGCCTCACGCTGAGCTTCCATCCGGGCGCGCAGACCCTCGCGGCGTGCCTCCAGCGCCTCACGCTGTGCGTCACGCGACGCCGCCAGTGCCTCGCGCCGGACGTTCGAGGCATAGCCTTCGCTACCGGTATCGCAGATGACGACCTCGTGACCACCGGCGGAGCGGGCGACGAGCGTGGCGCTGTCGGCGCATGCCGCGCGGCTGATGCTGACCGCGGCTGAGGCCGAAGGCGGCAGCGGAACGGCTGGCGGCTGCGGCGGCTGCGCGGGGCTGCCCGGCACGGGCGGGGCCGGCGGCATCGGAGGTACGGGGGTGAGCGGCACCGGATGCGCGGCGGCGTAAGCGGCCGCCTCGTCCCCCGTCAGTACGGTGGTGCGGCCATTCTCCACGATCGTCACCTTGTGCGTCGCGTGCGAGACCTGACGTGTCGAGCGTGCTTGCGTAATCGGCGCCATCACCTCGGCGAAGGTGCGATCGAGCTCGTCGAGCCGCACGCCCGTCACCTGCTCGACCCCGACGCGTACCCGCGCGGCGGCAGGCATACCCGACGCGGTGACGACGAGACCGGCGCCCGCGACCAGCGCGAGCCCCGCACCACCCGCAGCCACGCGCCGCCCCGACACGCGCGTGCGCGCCAGCATCCGCAGCCGGCCTTTCAGATCGTTGACGGTGTTGAGGTGACACGCCGGCGTCAGCGCGCGCCCGTGCGCTGCCTTGACGATCGCGCAGCCGTAGGCGTGACGCTGCGCAGCACCCGCGCGCGCGAGCACGCCGGCGTCGTTCGCCATCTCCTGATCGGCGCGAAAGGCGCGGAACGCGATCCATGCGACCGGATTGAACCAGTGCAGTGCCAGCATCCCCAGCGCGACCCAATTCGCCCACAGATCGCCCCGGCGGTGGTGACCGATTTCGTGCGCCAGCGCGAGTTCGCGCTCGTCGGCGTCGTAGCGCTCAGCGAAGTCGCGAGGGAAAGCGACAATCCGGCGGATCAACCCGAAGGCGAGCGGTCCGCTCGCGCCCGCGCTCTCGACCACCTCGACCGAGCCGACGCGCGTGATCGCCGCTGCGCCGCGCAGCACGCTGGCGCGGAAGCGGACATATTGCACCAGCTGAACGGTTAGGATCGCGAGCGCGCCCGCGCCCCAGAGCAGCGCGAACCACGGCGCCGCGCTACCCGATTGCGCCGCCGGCACCGCGACCGCGATCGTGTCGACGGGAGCGATCGGCGTCATCAGCACCGCCGCTTGCTCACCGACGCTCGCGACCGGCGCGGCACTCAGCGGGCTCCACCCGCTCGGCAGCGGCGGCAGCACCAGCCGCAACACTGGCAGCAGCCACAGCAGATAGGCCAGCTCCGCCCCGAACGCGCGGCGGACCGGCCTCCGCAGCGCGAGCACCAGCAGCATTAGCGCGGTCGATGCCGCCAGCGCCTCGATTGCGAGCGCGATCATCGTTTCAGCGCCTTCAACAGCGCCTCGATCTCGGTGATATCCTGCCGTGTCAGTTCGTCGCGCTCGGCCAAATGCGCGACCAGCGGGGTCAGCTTGCCGCCGAACAGCCGGTCGATCAGCTTTCGCGACTCGCCCGCGACGTAATCTTCGCGTGCCACGGCCGGCGAGTAGAGGTAGCGGCGTCCGTCGACCTCATGCTGCACCGCACCCTTGCCGAGCAAACGGCCGAGCAGCGTCTTCACCGTGGCGGCACTCCAGGCGCGGTTCGGATCGACCCGCTCGGTCACGTCCTGCGCGGTGAGCGGACTCTCGTCCCACAGCACCTCCATGACCGCGTGCTCGGCATCACTGATCCGCTCAGCCATCGCGCCATCCTTCTTCCGCCTACAGATGTAGTTTTGTTGCATCGACTACACCTGTTGTCAACAGCACGGATCAGGTGTCGGCAGGTTTTACAGCAAGCGGGACGGATGAAGGTGGCTTAACCATCGAGATCAGCGGAAAACATGAACTCCGCCTACTTGGCATAAAGCATGTAACTCAACCGACGCTACCGAGCGCAATGGCGCTTCAGCTGGGCGGGCCGCCGCTTTCTCGATCTCGCGGCGCCCGTCCAACCCGGTACCAAGCGCCGCATGCAAACGATGTCGGGCCGCCGCCGCAGCGACGCCCTTCAGAACCAGCGGATTACTGCGCCGCGGTCTTGCCGGCGAACAGCTCGCCCAGTTCGCCGCTCTCGTACATTTCCATCATGATGTCCGATCCGCCTACGAACTCGCCGTCGACGTACAGCTGCGGGATGGTCGGCCAGTCGGAATATGCCTTGATCCCCTGACGGATGCCCTGGTCCTGCAGCACGTCGACGCTCTCGAACTCGACGCCGAGCCGCTCCAGAATCGCGATCGCGCGGCTGGAGAAACCGCATTGCGGGAACAGCGGCGTGCCCTTCATGAACAACACCACGGGATTGTTCTTCACCACGGCATCGATGCGGGCGTTGGTGTCGTCGGTCATGGTTCTCTGAATCCTGTTCGGGCGCTGGTCGGCGCGATGCCGGCTCTACTTCGGTACGGCGGTGGTGAGCTGCAAGGCGTGGAGCACGCCGCCCATGCGCCCGCCAAGCGCCGCGTACACCGCCTGATGCTGGCGCACGCGCGGCATGCCCGCGAACGACGCGCTGGTAACGCGCGCGGACCAATGGTCCTTGTCGCCCGCCAGATCGGTCATCTCGACCTCTGCATCGGGGATGCCGGCGCGGATCAGCGCGGCGATTTCGTCGCCTTCCATCGGCATCGTGTCTACTCCGCCTTGAGGAGCTGACGACGCGCCTCGACCGTTTCCTGGGTCAGCGCCTGACGCACCTGCGCCTCGTCGACGTCGACGCCCGCCGCGGTCAGGTCACCTAACAGCTTGCGCACCACGTCCTCGTCGCCCGCTTCCTCGAAATCGGCCTGCACGACCGACTTGGCGTAGGCGTCGGTTTCCTCGGGCGTCAGCTTCATCAGCGCGGCGGCCCATTGCCCGACCAGGCGATTGCGGCGGGCGGTGACGCGGAACGCCATCTCCTCGTCGCGCGCGAACTTGCTCTCGAACGCGCGCTCGCGATCGTCGAAGGTGGTCATGGCAGCTCCCGTTGCTCGTTGCCGTCGGGATAGAGTGCGGCGGCGATGCGTGCAACGGGGCTGCCAACACGCCGAAAGACGAAGGCGTCAGTCGGCGACGCGGACGACCAGCTTTCCGATCGCTTGCCGTGCCGCCATCTTGGCGATCGCGTCGCCGCCCTGCTCGAGGGGAAACACCTCCGTCACGCGCGGGGCGATGCGGCCGTCCTTCCACAGGTCGAACAGCTGCTGAATGTTGGCACGGTTTGCCTCTGGATCGCGTGCGGCGAATGCGCCCCAGAACACGCCGCAGACATCGCAGCTCTTCAACAGCGTCAGGTTGAGCGGCAGCTTGGGGATGCCGGCGGGGAAGCCGATGACGAGGTAGCGCCCTTCCCAGCCGATCGAGCGCAGCGCGGGTTCGGCGTAGTCGCCGCCGACCGCGTCGTAGATCAGTTGGAAGCCGGCCTTGCCCGCCTTCTCCTTGAACTGCTCGGCCAGCGCCTTCGACTCGTCCTTGCCGAACGGTCCACGGCCGTAGACAATCACGTCGTCCGCGCCGGCGTCACGTACCGCCTGCGCCTTTTCCTCGCTCGACACCGCGCCGATCACGCGCGCGCCGAACGCCTTGCCGAGTTCCACCGCGGCGAGCCCGACCCCGCCCGCGGCGCCGAGCACGAGCAGGTTGTCGCCTGCCTTGATATGTCCGCGATCGACGAGTGCGTGGATCGTCGTGCCATAGGTCAGCAGCAGCGCGGCCGCTTCCTCGAAGCTGCGCTCCTCAGGCACCGGATAGAGCGCGCTTTCGACGAACAGCGCCTTCTCGCTCAGCCCGCCCATGCTGGTATTGCCCATCACGCGGTCGCCGACCTTGAAGCGGGTCACGCCCGCGCCGACCTGCTCGACCACACCCGACACCTCGCCGCCCGGCGCGAATGGGCGCGGTGGGCGCATCTGGTACTTGTCCTCGATGACGAGCACGTCGGGAAAGTTGATCGCGCACGCCTTGATGGCGACGACCACCTGCCCATCAACCACCGCGGGATCGGGCAGTTGGCCGATCTCCAGAGTTTCAGGTCCGCCCGGCGCCCTCGACAGCAATGCCCGCATTTCCGCTCCTATCCTTAATCCAGGGGCGATGCCGATGCATTGCCTCCTCGAATTTCGAAATCGCGGTATCCTTTGCCAGCGTCAGACCGACCTCGTCCAGCCCTTCCATCAGGCAGCGACGACGAAACGGATCGAGCGTGAACGGGAAGCGGTCCTGGTACGGCGTCGTAACCGTCATCGTCTCCAGATCGACAGTAATTTCTCCATCCTGCGCGACCGCGATCAGCCGGTCGATCGCGTCTTGCGGCAGCACAACGGTGACGATGCCGTTCTTGAACGCATTGCCCGAGAAGATGTCGGAGAAACTCGGCGCGATGACCGCGCGCACGCCCATGTCGGCGAGCGCCCAGGCGGCGTGTTCGCGGCTCGACCCACAGCCGAAATTGTCGCCCGCGATCAGGATCGGGCTGCCGGCATAGCGCGGATCATCGAAAATGTTGTCGGGTTGCGCGCGCACGACCTCAAAGGCGCCGCGCCCCAGCCCCGAGCGCTTGATCGTCTTGAGCCAGTGCGCGGGAATGATGACGTCGGTGTCGACGTTCTTCTGCCCCCAGGGATAGGCCGTCCCCGCGACGCGCGTCACCGGCTCCATCGCGTCAGCGCGCCGATTTGACGGCACGCGGCGTGTTCGCGCCCGCATTCACTTTGCCGACCGCGGCATAGGCCGCGACGCCGCTGACCGCCGCACCTGCGACGAGAAGTGCCAGAACGATCTTCATGGTTGTTGCCCCTGTTGTCGTTGTTCAGATCAGGTCGCGTACGTCGGTCAACCGGCCGCTGACCGCCGCCGCCGCCGCCATCGCGGGGCTTAGCAGATGCGTGCGCGCACCGGGACCCTGCCGCCCGACGAAATTTCTGTTCGAGGTGGAGGCGCAGCGCTCACCCGCAGGCACCTTGTCCGGGTTCATCGCCAGGCACATCGAGCAGCCAGGCTCGCGCCACTCGAACCCGGCTTCTGTGAAGACGCGGTCGAGCCCCTCGGCCTCCGCCTGACGCTTGACGAGGCCCGAGCCCGGCACGACCATCGCGCGTACGCCAGCGGCGACGCGACGCCCGCTCGCCACTTGCGCGGCGGCGCGCAGATCCTCGATCCGGCTGTTGGTGCAGCTGCCGATGAAGACGTGCTGGACCGCCACGTCCTGCATCCGCGTGCCCGGCGTCAGCCCCATATAGTCGAGCGACTTGCGCGCCGCCGCCTGCTTCGACGGATCGGCGAAGCTCTCGGGCTCGGGCACGACGCCGGTGATTGCGACCACATCCTCCGGGCTGGTGCCCCAGGTGAGCACGGGTGCGATGTCGCTGGCGGACAAAGTGACGTTACGATCGTAGCGCGCGCCTGCGTCGCTCGGCAGCGTGCGCCACCATTCGACCGCGCGGTCCCAATCGGTGCCCGTCGGCGCCATCGGGCGGCCTTTCAGATAGGCGAAGGTCGTCTCGTCGGGCGCGATCATGCCGGCGCGGGCGCCGCCCTCGATGCTCATGTTGGCGATCGTCAGCCGTCCCTCGACTGACAGGTTGCGGATTACCTCGCCAGTGAACTCGATCACGTAGCCGGTGCCGCCCGCCGCGCCGATGCGACCGATGATCGACAGCACCACGTCCTTCGCCGACACGCCGAAGCCGAGCGTGCCGTCGACGCGCACCTCCATCGTCTTTGACGGCGACAGGATCAGCGTCTGCGTCGCGAGCACGTGCTCGACCTCGCTGGTGCCGATGCCGAACGCGAGCGCGCCGAGTGCACCATGCGCCGAGGTGTGGCTGTCACCGCAGACGACCGTGGTGCCGGGTAGCGTGAAGCCCTGCTCTGGCCCGACGACGTGGACGATCCCCTGCTCTGCCGCGAGCGCGTCGATATAGGGGACGCCGAACTCGGCGACGTTGCGGCGCAGTGCGTCGAGCTGCTCGGCGCTGTCACGATCGGCGATCGGCAACTCGCGTCCGGACGCGTCGACGCGCGCGGTGGTCGGCAGATTGTGGTCGGGGACCGCGAGCGTCAGATCGGGGCGACGGACGCGGCGACCATTGCTGCGAAGCCCCTCGAACGCCTGCGGGCTTGTGACTTCGTGGACGAGGTGGCGATCGATGTAGAGGAGGCAGGAACCATCGTCGCGAGGCTCCACGACGTGAGCGTCCCAGACCTTTTCGTACAATGTGCGCGGTTGGTGTGACATCGCTCGCGCCTTAACCAAGAAGCGCCCTGCGCGAAAGGAAACAATGCAGAAGTCGCCAGTAACGTTTCTTTTATTTCATTCGATCATCACCGCGCATCGCGTCGTTGATGAATGCGACGCTCTCATCCAGCACCGGCGCCATTCTGCGGAACGGCACTGACAGCGCCATGACGACATTCTCGTGGGTCAGTTTGTCGTGCTCGACCAGCTTCGCACGGTCACCCGCTGCCTTGACGCGCTCGAACAGGTGATAGGCATTGTACGGTCGCACCTGCGTGTCACGGCTGCTGGTGACGAGGAGCAGCGGAGGGGCGTCGGCGCGCGCGAAGGTGACCGGCTGCGTCGTCATCGGATCGGCGACGCCCAGCATCGCCTCGCGCGAGCGGGGCTTGTCGAAGGGGTAGAAGTCGTACGGCCCGCTCAGGCCCACCGCTGCCTTGACGATGTGCGGGTCAACGCCTTCCGCGCGCAGCCAGCGCTGGTCTAGTGCGAGCATGACGGCGTTGTACGCGCCGGCCGAGTGACCTGCGAGCGCGACGCGGGTCGGGTCGCCGCCGTAATCGGCGACGTGATCGCGCACCCAGTGCACCGCCGCCGCGCCGTCCTGCACGAAGGCGGGGAAGCGCACCTGCGGCACCTTGCGGTAATCGGGCACGACAACGACGAACCCGGCACGGGCGAATGCGCGCGCGGCAAAGGCGTAACTGCGGCGGTCTCCGTTGGCCCAGCCGCCACCGTAGATGAAGACGAGCACCGGCAGCTTGTCCGCGGCGGGCTCGGTCGGGCGCCACACGTCGAGCGTCTGCCCGTTGCTGCCGAACGGTACCGCGTCACTGACCAGTCCGACGCCGCGTCCGCCACCCATCGTCCAGTCAAGCCAGCTCAACACGCGCGGCGCAGGCACGAACAGGTAGATCGCGCCCGCGGACAGCAGCAGCGCGGCGAGCGCGCCTGCCAGCCAACGCCAGATCATTGAGGCGCGAGCTCGATCAGGAAATGTAGCTCGCCGTCGTCTTCGCCGCGACCTCGTCCGCGGTGATGCCCGGTGCCAGTTCGACCAGCCGGAACGGCGACTGGTGATCCGGACGCTGGAACACCGCCAGTTCGGTCACGATCATGTCGACGACGTTCTTGCCCGTCAGCGGCAGCGAGCACGCCGGGATGAACTTCGGGCTGCCGTCCTTCGAGGTGTGCTCCATCACGACGATGATCTTCTTGACGCCCGCAACGAGGTCCATCGCGCCGCCCATGCCCTTGATCATCTTGCCCGGGATCATCCAGTTGGCGATGTCGCCGTTCTCCGCAACCTCCATCGCGCCGAGCACCGTCAAGTCGATGTGCCCGCCGCGGATCATCGCGAAGCTCTGCTCCGAGCCGAAATAGGCCGATTGCGGCAGCTCGCTGATCGTCTGCTTGCCCGCGTTGATGAGGTCCGCATCCTCTTCGCCCTCGTAGGGGAACGGGCCGATGCCGAGCATCCCGTTCTCCGACTGGAGCGTCACGGTCATGCCGTCGGGAATGTTGTTCGCGACCAATGTCGGGATGCCGATGCCGAGGTTGACGTAGAAGCCGTCCTGCAGCTCCTTCGCCGCGCGCGCGGCCATGCCGTTACGGTCCCAGCCCCCTCCACTTGCCCTCGTCGCTTCTGCCATCACTTCACTCCTTCGGGCGTCTGGCTCCAGCGGCGGTCCGCGGGAAAGGTATCGTCCCAGCCCGAGCCGAGGCCGGTGCCGTAGACGGGGTTGGGCAGGATGAACCATCCCGCGCCCCAGCGCGCGACGAGGCGGCTGGTGCTGGGCAGCAGGCGCCGCCCCGAGGCGGGGGCCGGTCCTGGCGGGTTGAAGAAATCGGCGAAGTCGCCGAGTTGGTCACCCATCTGCGCCAGCACGCAGTATCGCTCGGCAATCGCCTGTCGGCGGCCGTCCTTGCCCGACTTGCCGTCTGCGTCGCCCTTCAACCAGAGCGTCGTGCCGTGCTCGAACGTGCCGAGCCCTGCGCCCGCGAGCGCGCGTGCGGTATCGGCGGCGTTGGCGGCATTGCGGTTGGTGTTGATGACGACCGCGACGCCCGCCGCGCGCAGTTGCCGGAACGCCGCCACCGCGCCGGGTACCGCGACGACCTTGTCCGCGCCGCCGCGTTCCCACGCATCCCAGCGTTTGGCATCATATGCCTGCCCGGTTTGCGCGTCATTGTATTCGTAGCCGAGGTTCAGGACCGTCGTCTCGTCCATGTCGAGCACGACGGCGGGCGGCAGCGCGCCGCACGATGTCGGCTGCGGTACCGCGGCGGTCGATCCGGCCGCCAGCACCGCCGAGGCACTCGCCGGCCAGCGCGGCAGCGTGCCCGCCGCGCGCTGGTGCGGCAGGCGCCCGCGCGCGTCGCGAGTGCGATCGAGCAGCGCGCGGACGTAGCCGAGCATGCCGTTATACGCCTGCTCGCTCAACGCATCCGCCTCGGCCGAGCCATAGAGGTATGCCATGCCGGGCGGCGGCGCCGATGGGATCATCGGCGGCATGCCGGGTAAAGGCACGTCTATGCGTTGCTGCGTCGCGCATCCCGCGAGCGCGGTCGCCGCCGCCATCAACACGATCAGCGCGCGGGCCATCGCCTCAGACCTCCGACCCTGCCGCGCTCGCTTGCGCGCGTGGCCGGGTCAGGCGGAACTCGATCTTCTTGTCGTAGGGCGCACCGACGATCATCCGCTTCACGTAGATACCCGGCAGGTGGATGTGATCGGGGTCTAGCGTCCCGACCGGCACGACTTCCTCGACCTCGGCGACGCAGACGCGCCCCGCGGTCGCCATCGGCTGGTTGAAGTTGCGCGCGGTCTTGCGGAAGATGAGGTTGCCGCTCTCGTCCGCCTTCCAGCCCTTGATGATCGAGATGTCGGCGCGGATGCCGCGTTCAAGGATGTAATCCTCTCCGTCGAACGACTTCACTTCCTTGCCCTCGGCCACCAGCGTGCCGACGCCGGTCTTGGTGTAGAAGCCGGGGATGCCCGCGCCGCCCGCGCGGCAGCGTTCGGCGAGCGTTCCCTGCGGGCAGAACTCGACCTCGAGTTCGCCCGACAGATACTGGCGCTCGAACTCCTTGTTCTCGCCGACGTAGCTCGAGATCATTTTCTTGACCTGTCGCGTGCGCAGCAGCTTGCCGAGCCCCTCGCCGTCGATCCCGGCGTTGTTGCTGGCGATCGTCAGGTCGCGCGTGCCTGCGTCGCGGATCGCGTCGATCAGCCGTTCGGGCACGCCGCACAGGCCGAAGCCGCCGGCGCAGATCGTCATGCCGTCGAACAGCAGACCGTCGAGCGCCGCCGCCGCATCCGGGTAAAGCTTCTTCATCACAGCCTCTCTCTCGTCTGGCCGCTTACCGATCCGCGGGCGAGCCGGTCAACACGTCAGAACGACCCCGGCATGACGCCTAGCGCGTGCGCCAGATCGTCGAGCGCCTGGCCCTCGCCCTCAACCTTGATTGCCGCCATCCCCATCGCCGCGGCGGGTTTGCAGTTGATGCCGAGGTCGTCGAGGTAGACGCACTGGTCCGCCGCTTTACCGAGCGTATCGAGCATCATGCGGTAGATCTTCGGATCGGGCTTGCGCAGCCCCACCTTGCTCGACTCGATGACGTGGTCGAAACGTTCGAGTACGTCCGCGACAAGCGCAGCTTTCTCCGCGTTCCGCGACATCCCAGCGCCCTCGCCCGCGGGCACGTTGTTGGTGATGCAGCCGAGGTGATAGCCGTTATGCTTCAGCCAATCGAGCGCGTGGACCATCCGCGGCCGGATGTCGCCCGCGAGCAGCGCCAGCACGTCGTCGCCGCGCAATTCGTGTCCCAGCACGCGCGCTTCCTCGGCAAAGGCGGCGTCAAAGCCAGCCGCGTCGATCTCCGCGCGCTCGAACCGCGCCCAAGCGTTGCTGTCGGGATCGATCGCGTTGATGCGACGGATCAGGTTCTCCGGCAGCCCGCGCTCGCGCTCCATCCGCGCAAAGGCCTCAAAGGGCGACGACGTGATGACGCCGCCGAAGTCGAAGATCACCGTGTCGCGCACCTGCCCTGCCCCCATCATTATTCGCAGCGCTCATCGCCGGTCACGCAGCGCTTGTCCACGCGGGTCAGTGCTGCAGCTTCAATCCAGGCCGCGCCCAGCGCGTCTTCACCAGCCGTCCGGTACCCGACAGCGTCAGGTAGGCGTCCATCATGTCGTCACCGCCGAATGCGATGTTGGTGGTGAAGACGTCATCGGTGGCGACGAACTCGACCAGTTCGCCGGCGGGCGAGACGACGCTGATGCCGCACTCGCCGATCGTTGCGACGCAGATGTTGCCCGACGCCTCGATCCCCAGCGAATCGAAGAACTTGTACCCGGCCGGGCGGTACAGCGGGATGCCGGGACCGCCCGGTCCTGCGTCGGGCGCGACCTTACCGGGCGCGGTCACGCTGAACTTCATCAAACGACAGGTGTAGGTTTCCGCCGCGTAGAGCGTTTGGCCGTCGGGCGACAGGCCGATGCCGTTTGGGTTCATTGACGGAAAGATCACCTCCTTAATGAAGCTGCCGTTCGCTTTCGCGTAGAAGATGCCGACGACGTCGTGGCAGCGGTTGGCATAGTCGATCTTGCCGTGATCGGTGAACCAGAAGCCGCCATGCGCATCGAACACGATGTCGTTGGGGCCACGCAGGGTGACGCCGTGATCGCCCGATCGATACAGCACCTCGACGCGGCCGGTCGCGGGATCAATCCGCTCGATCCGCCCGCCCGAATAATCCGCCGCGATGCCGTGGGGCGCGAGCATCCCGTTACTCTCGACATAACGGAACCCGCCATTGTTGCAGCAGTAGAGCATGCCGTCGGGGCCGAGTGCCAGGCCGTTGGGGCCGCCGCCTGGTGTCGCCACCACTTCCTTGCGACCGTCAGACGTAACGCGCGTGATGCGGCCGGCTTCGATCTCTACCAGAATGATGCTGCCGTCGGGCATGACGACCGGACCCTCGGGAAAGCGCAATCCATCCGCCACCAGCTCGAACGCCGCCATGATCCTCTCCTCTTTATGCCGCGGAGGATCGAACAGGCCGCGGCCGAGCGCAAGCGCTTGCCGCTTCGACGCGCGGCAGGCTAGGCAGCCAACATGCAGAGCAACAAGACCGAGACCATCAGGACTGGCGGACGCATCCTCGTTGACCAGCTGGTTGCACAAGGCTGCGAGCGGATTTTCACCGTGCCGGGCGAAAGTTTCCTCGCAGTGCTCGACGCGCTGGTGGATGTGCCCTCAATCCAGACGGTGGTCTGCCGGCAGGAAGGCGGCGTCGCGTTCATGGCGTGCGCCGAGGGCGCGCTGACGCATCGCCCCGGCATCGCCTTCGTGACCCGCGGACCGGGCGCAACCAACGCCAGTATCGGTGTTCACGTCGCCCGGCAGGATTCACAGCCGATGATCCTGTTCGTCGGCGACGTCGACCGCGGCACACGCGACCGCGAGGCATTTCAGGAGATCAATTTCGAGTCGATGTTCGCGCCGGTCGCCAAATGGGCGGCGCGCATCGACGACGCGCGTCGCATCCCCGAGTACGTCGCGCGCGCCTATTCGGTGGCGATGAACGGACGTCCCGGCCCGGTCGTGCTCGCGCTGCCGGAGGACATGCTGCTCGACCAGGTCGAGGCGATCGATCGGCCGCGGGTCGAGCGCGCGGCGCAGGCGCCCGACGCTGGCGTCATGGCGCAACTCGCCGACCTGCTCGCCACCGCCGAGCGGCCGGTGGCGGTAGTCGGCGGCGCGGGCTGGGACGAGCGCGCGGCCGAGGACATCGCCGCCTGGGCGGACCGCACCGGCGTGCCATTAGTCGCTGCGTTCCGCCGGCAGGACGCGGTGCCGAACGACTGCCCGGCCTATGCGGGCAATCTCGGCTACGGTCCCAACCCCAAGCTGGTCGCGCGGGTAAAGGACGCCGACCTGCTGCTGGTCGTCGGTCCGCGTCTGGGCGAGGCGACGACCGACGGCTACACGCTCATCACGCCCGAGCATCCGGGGCAGCGGCTGGTCCACGTCCATCCCGATGCGAACGAGCTCGGCATGACCTATCGCACCGACCTCACGATCTGCGCCGGCATGGCCGAGTTCGCCGAGGCACTGCTGACGATCGATGGTCCAGCCCATCCGGCGGCGACGGAGGCACGCGCGGACTATGAGGCATGGACGACGCCCACGCCACGCGACGGCATTGCACTCGACCTCGGCCCATGCGTCGCGGTAATGCGCGAGGCTCTGCCCGCCGACACGATCATCTGCAACGGCGCGGGCAATTTCTCGGGTTGGTGGCATCGGTATTGGCGCTACGCCGGGCCTGGCACGCAGCTCGCCCCCACCAGTGGAGCGATGGGCTACGGTGTGCCCGCGGCAGTCGCGGCGAGCCTGCGCCGACCCGGCCGCACGGTGGTTGCGGTTGCGGGCGACGGCGATTTCCTGATGAACGGGCAGGAACTGGCGACAGCGGTGCAACACGATGCGTCGCTGCTGGTCATCGTCGTCGACAACAGCGCGTATGGCACGATCCGCATGCATCAGGAGCGTGAGTTCCCGCGCCGCGTGTCGGCGACGCGTCTCCACAACCCCGATTTCGCCGCGCTCGCACGCGCTTATGGCTGCTGGGCGGAAACGGTAGAGAAGACCACTGATTTCGCGCCCGCGCTCGACCGCGCGATGGCGCAGGGTGGCGTGCGGCTGCTGCACCTGAAGACCGACGTGGAGGTCATTACCGCTGCCACGACACTCGAGGCGATCCGCAATCGCTGATGCAGGAACGTTAACGCACTCAGGCAAACAAAAGGGCCGCTCCGCGAGGCGGAACGGCCCTTGTTGGCAGTAAAGCCGGTCGAGATCAGATGTTGTCGCCGAGCGCGCCCTTGACGCTGCCCTTCATCTGCTCACCCTTGCCCTTCGCCTGCTGCGCTTCGCCTTCGGCCTTCAGGCTGGCGTCGTTGTTGTGCTCGCCAATCGCTTCCTTGGCCTTGCCAATCGCTTCGTTGACGCCGCCCTTGATTTTGTCGGTCAGTTCACCCATCGCGATTACTCCTTCGTTTCAGGCTGATTGAACCCGGTGGCGAAGAAACGAGGACGCCCGCGGGTTGTTCCGCGCCCGATCTGATTCAGATCAAGCCGGCGAGCGGGCTCGACGGGTCGGCGTAGCGGCGCTGTCCCATGCGCCCGGCGCGGTAGCTCATCCGCCCCGCCTCGACCGCCGACTTCATTGCCGCCGCCATGAGGATGGGGTCTTTCGCCTCGGCGATCGCGGTGTTCATGAGGATACCGTCGCAGCCGAGTTCCATCGCTATTGCCGCGTCGGAGGCACAACCGACGCCCGCATCGACCAGCACCGGCACCTTGGCCCCCTCGACGATCAGGCGGATCGTGACGCGGTTCTGGATGCCCAGCCCCGACCCGATCGGCGCGCCGAGCGGCATGATCGCGACCGCGCCCGCTTCCTCCAGCTGTTTCGCCGCGATCGGATCGTCGACGCAGTAGACCATCGGCTTGAAACCTTCGCGCACCAGCACCTCGGTCGCCTTCAACGTCTCGCGCATGTCGGGGTAGAGCGTGCGCGCCTCGCCCAACACCTCGAGCTTGACGAGGTCCCAACCGCCCGCCTCGCGCGCGAGCCTCAGCGTGCGGATCGCGTCGTCGGCGGTGAAGCAGCCGGCGGTGTTGGGCAGATAGGTGACGCGTTTGGGATCGATGAAGTCGGTCAGCATCGGCGCTTTCGGATCGCTGACGTTGACGCGGCGAACCGCGACGGTGACGATCTCCGCCCCCGACGCCTCCAGCGCGGCGGCGTTCTGCGCGAAGTCCTTGTACTTGCCCGTGCCGACGATCAGGCGCGAGCGGAACGTCTTGCCGGCGACGGTCCAGCTATCGTCCGACATCGGACGCGCGTGGTCGCCACCACCAACGAAGTGAACGATCTCCAGCTCGTCGCCGTCCTCGACGCAGACTTGCGCAAGCGTCGAGCGCGGCACGATCTCCAGGTTGCGCTCCACCGCCACTTTCTCGGGCACCAGCCCCAGCTGCTCGGCGAGGTCAGCGATCGTCAGCCCCGCCTTGACGCGCTTGTGCTCGCCGTTGACGACAATCGAGACGGTTCCGTCGGAATGGGGCATGGTGGTCGCTTCGAGGGCGCGCGCCCCCGTCCATTGCGGGTTGCGTGATCGCCAGCCCCGTGCCTCGTCTTCCCGGCGGAACGAAGCGCGGCCCTTCGACAAGCGAGGGGCGAGCGGGCTAGAGAGGTGACGAACCGCCACCTAGTCCCGGCGCTGCCGGTGTTCAAGAAAGCCGCTCGCCGATGCCTGCACCCGATAACCAGACCGTGTTCGTCCTGAACGGACCCAACCTCAACCTGCTCGGCACGCGCGAGCCGGAGATCTACGGCCACGATACGCTCGACGACATCGCGGGGCGACTGGAGGACCGCGCGCGCGACCTGGGGCTCACGATTGACATGCGCCAGTCGAACCACGAGGGGCATCTGGTCGACTGGCTGCACGAGGCGCAGGCGTATGACGCACGCGCGGTTATCCTGAACGCCGGCGCCTTCACCCACACCTCGATCGCGCTGCACGACGCGATCAAGGCGATCCGCACGCCGGTGATCGAGGTGCACCTGTCCAATCCGCACGCGCGCGAGGAATTCCGCCACACCTCATTCGTCGGTCGTGCCGCACGCGGAACCATTGCGGGATTCGGCGCGCTATCCTACGCCCTCGCGCTTGAAGCGGCGGCACAGTTCTGACACAGCGCGCGCCCTTGAAGGGGAATCAAGGCTGATGGCCGACATGAACGAAGCAAATGGTGGTGGCGCGATGCAGGTCGACGTGAACCTCGTGCGCCAGCTTGCCGAGCTGCTCGACACCACGCAGCTGACCGAGATCGAGGTCGAGGACGGCGATCGCAAGATCCGCGTCGCGCGCAAGGCAGCCCAAGTCGCCGCCGCGCCGATGCATTACGCCACCGCGCCCGCACCGGCGGCCGCCCCCGCCGCCGTCGCGCCGCAGGTCGACAATGCCGGGCCGTCGGCGCCGAGTGACGCAAATGCGGTTCGCTCGCCGATGGTCGGCACCGTCTATCTCGCCGCCGAGCCTGGCGCGAAGCCGTTCGCCAGCGTCGGGCAGAGCGTCGCCGCGGGCGACACGTTGCTGATCGTCGAGGCGATGAAGGTGATGAACCCGATCACCGCGCCCTCGGCTGGTACGGTCAAGGCGGTGCTGGTCGAGAACGGCCAGCCCGTCGAATTCGACCAGCCGCTCGTCGTGGTCGAGTAAAGCTCTGTGCCGCAGATCAAGAAGCTGCTGATCGCCAATCGTGGCGAGATTGCGCTGCGCATCCACCGTGCCTGCCACGAAATGGGGATCAAGACGGTCGCGGTGCATTCCACCGCCGACGCCGACGCGATGCACGTGCGGCTCGCCGACGAGGCGATCTGCATCGGCCCGCCGTCCGCGGCCGAGAGCTATCTCAACATCCCCAACATCATCTCGGCCGCCGAAATCTCGGGCGCCGACGCGATCCATCCGGGCTACGGCTTCCTCAGTGAGAACGCCAAGTTCGCCGAGATCGTCGAGCTGCATAACCTGATCTTCGTAGGCCCCAAGCCCGAGCACATCCGCACGATGGGCGACAAGATCGAGGCGAAGCGGACCGCGGGTGCGCTCGGCCTGCCGCTCGTACCGGGCTCGGACGGCGCGGTCAGCGACGTGGACGAGGCGAAGGTTATCGCCGACCGCGCGGGATATCCGGTCATCATCAAAGCCGCATCGGGCGGTGGTGGTCGTGGCATGAAGGTCTGCACCTCGCCCGACCAGCTCGAAACGCTGATGGCGCAGGCCGGCAGCGAGGCGAAGGCCGCGTTCGGCGACGCGACTGTCTATATCGAGAAGTATCTTGGCAACCCGCGCCACATCGAGTTTCAGATCTTCGGCGACGGCAAGGGCAATGCGATCCACCTGGGCGAGCGCGACTGCTCGCTCCAGCGTCGGCACCAGAAGGTGCTGGAGGAGGCCCCCTCCCCAGTCATCACGCCCGAGGAGCGCGCGCGGATGGGCGGCATCTGTGCCCGCGCAATGGCCGACATGGGCTATCGCGGTGCTGGGACGATCGAGTTCCTGTGGGAGAACGGCGAGTTCTACTTCATCGAGATGAACACCCGTTTGCAGGTGGAGCATCCGGTGACGGAGGCGATCACCGGGCTCGATCTGGTGCGCGAGCAGATCCGAATCGCCGAGGGTGAGCCGCTGACGCTCCGGCAGGAAGACGTCGTCTTCCGCGGCCATGCGATCGAGTGCCGCATCAACGCCGAGGACCCGCGCACCTTCGCGCCCTCCCCCGGCCTCGTGAAGCAATATCACGCGCCCGGCGGCATGCACGTCCGCGTCGATTCAGGGCTCTACGCCGGCTACAAGGTGCCGCCCTATTACGACAGCATGATCGCCAAGCTGATCGTCTACGGCACCACGCGCCAAGGCGCGCTGCGCCGATTGCGCCGTGCGCTGGAAGAATTCGTGATTGAAGGAATGAAGACCACCATCCCGCTCCATCAGGCATTGCTCGACGATCCCGAGTTCCAGACCGGCGATTATACGATCAAGTGGCTTGAGGACTGGCTGGCGCGGCAAGACGACTAACCTGCATCAACGAGAAAGAATATCGCCGGGGCAAGTCACTGAGCTTGCCCCGGCTTTTTCTTGTTCTGATCGCCGCGACCAGTCGTGCACTAGACCC
>NZ_CAJYVU010000165.1 GCF_913778135.1 uncultured Sphingomonas sp.
GGGGGCGCCTTCGCGGCGCGACGCGCGGCGACATAGGCGAGAGCGCCCGCGCAATCAACCGCGCCGACCCGTTCGCTACCAGCACGGCAACCCGTTTGCGCGCGGCGGCGAACACCGGTCAATTTCATGACGTTGCTGAAACCAGTGCGCGGACAGGACGTTAAGCAAAACAACAGAACCGGAACGACTTTCCGGGACGCAAACGATCGGGACGAGGCAGTGGCAGGTCTTATTCAGCCCGAACTTGGTCAGTGGATGAATGCGCTGGTCGATTACGTGCGGTCGGGCGAACCCGATCTCACCAATCGTCAGATGGCATTGCTGCTGGTCGTCTATCTGCGGCCGGGTCCGCATACCGTACGCGGACTAGCGCGCGCGCTCAACGTGTCCAAACCGGTCGTCACTCGCGCCTTGAACAGGCTGGGGACGCTCGGCTATCTGCGCCGGCAACGCGACGACAGCGACAAACGCAACATCTTCGTCGCGCGTACATCCGAAGGGGCAGATTTTCTTGAGGAGTTCGGGCAGTTCATCGGTGAGGGCGACGGCCATGCCGCACCCGTCAGGGCCGCAGTCAACGCCTGACGTGGTGTCGGCTGGCGTATCGATGGATCACGCCGCGGCCGTTCATTCCAACTCCGTTTCGGTACGCGAGGCACGGCGCACCTTCGCCTTGTCGGGCCCTTCGGTCCGGCTCGATCCAGCGACCAACGCCGTTCGCGCCGACATCGCCGATGTACGACTCGCCGACCGCGTGTTCGCACCGCATTACGCCGCCCCGCTGCGCCGTACATTGGTCCGCGACACCGGGCTTCGTGATGGTCGCGCCATCGACGGGGCGGTGATTGCGCCGCTGGCGTCCGGCTCCGCCTTCGACCTGCTCGATCTGACCGGCGGCGTCGCCTGGGGCATCGCGGTTGACGCAGGACTGGTCGGCTACGTCGATGCGGACGACGTGGCGGCGAAGTGAGTACATCGGTCTTCATCGACGGCGCGGTTGGCACGACCGGGTTGGAGATCCGTGAGCGGCTGTCGAACCGCACGGACGTATCGCTGCTGATCCTCGACGAGGCGCGCCGCAAGGACGCGGTCGCGCGCCGCGAGGCGTTGAACGACGCCGATGTCGTCATCCTTTGCCTGCCCGACGATGCGGCGCGCGAGGCGGTGGCGATGATCGACAACGACACGACGCGCGTGATCGACGCCTCCACGGCCCACCGCGTCGCGGATGGTTGGACGTACGGCTTTGCCGAGCTCGAATCCGACCAGGCCTCACGGATCGCCAATGCGCGCTTCGTTGCTAACCCGGGCTGCTACCCGACCGGTTTTCTGGCGCTGGTGCGCCCGCTGGTGCGTGAAGGGCTGCTCCCGGCGGACGCACTCGTGACGGTCAATGCGACGTCCGGCTATTCGGGCGGCGGGAAGTCGATGATCGCCGAGTTCGAGAGCGGTGCGGCGGACACCGCCTTCCGTCCCTACGCGCTCGCGCTCGGGCACAAGCACGTCCCCGAAATGACGCGGCACGCCGGCCTGTCGCACGGCCCCGTCTTCCAGCCCGCGGTCGCCAACACCTATCGCGGCATGGTCGTCGAAGTGCCGTTGCACTTGTCGCAACTGGCGAACAGCACCGATCGTTATGCGGTCGAGCGAGCGCTCCGCCAGGCGTACGCCGGCTACGATCTGGTGCGCGTGTCCGACACGGCGCCGACCACCATCACGATCGAGGACGATGCGAATAGTGATCGCATGACGCTCCACGTCTTCGGCAACGACGATCTGCGCCAAGTCCGGCTCATCGCGACGCTCGACAATTTGGGCAAGGGCGCGGCGGGCGCGGCGGTGCAGAACCTGAATTTGATGGCGGGGCTGGACCCGTTGGCCGGGCTCACGCGCTAACGCCGCTGACCAACTCAACCCGCCCGTGCGGTCGCGCCCCCCGGGGTGCACCGCGGGCACAACGACCACGGAGCCACCATGCAGCGCAATCCCGTCGGCAAACTCCTCCTGTTCGGCGCCACCGGCGACCTGTCGAAGCGCATGCTGCTGCCGTCGCTGTTCGGCCTCCACGCCGATGGACTTCTGCCTGACGGTCTGACGATCACCGGATCGGCACGCGGCGACGAGAATGACGACAGCTTTCGCGAGATCGCGCGCGCGGCACTCGACGAGCATCTGAGCGACGATCGCAAGGACAAGGAGAAGATCGCCTCCTTCCTACAGCGGCTGTCGTTCCAGCCCGCCGACCTGTCCGACGAGACGACGTTCCAGGCACTTGCCGACAAGGTCGGCGACGTCTCGGGCGGCCTCGCGATTTTCCTGTCGACCGCACCATCCTTGTTCGAGCCCGCGGTCAAGGGGCTGGAGAAGGTCGGGCTTGCCGGCAACACCGTGCGTATCGGGCTGGAGAAGCCGCTCGGCTACGACCTCGCCTCCAGCCGTGAGATCAACGACACCGTGGCCGCCGTCTTCCCCGAGGACCGGATCTTCCGCATCGATCACTACCTCGGCAAGGAGACGGTGCAGAACATCCTGGCGCTGCGCTTCGGCAACAGCTTCTTCGAGCCGGTGTGGAACGCGCAAGGTATCGACAACGTTCAGATCACGATCGCGGAGACGGTCGGGCTCGAGGATCGCGCCGGTTACTACGAGGGCGCGGGCGCGCTGCGCGACATGATCACCAACCATACGCTGCAGCTGCTCGCGTTGATCGCGATGGAGCCGCCCGCACGCTACAGCAAGGACGACATCCGCGACGAAAAGGCGAAGGTGTTCCGCTCGCTGCGCGTGATGACGCCCGCCGACGTGCCGCACAACACGGTCACCGGCCAGTATGAAGAAGGCGCGGTCAGCAGCAAGGTCGTCAAGGGCTATGACGACGAGCTCGGCTACGATTCGGATGTCGAGACCTTCGTCGCGATCAAGGCGCACGTTGACAACTGGCGCTGGCAGGGCGTGCCCTTCTACCTGCGCACCGGCAAGCGGATGGCGAAGCGGCGCAGCGAGATCGCGATCCAGTTCAAGCCGGTGCCGCACTCGATGTTCTCGGGGCGCGGCGGGTTGCTGCAACCCAACACGCTCGTCATCCGCTTGCAGCCGGAGGAATATATCGAGCTGCTGGTGATGGCGAAGGAGCCGGGGCTCGACCGCGACGGCGTCCGCCTGCGCGAGGTGCCCTTGAAGCTCAGCCTCGATACCGAATTCGCGGGTCAGCGCCGCCGTATCGCCTATGAACGCCTGCTGCTCGACCTGATCGAGGGCGACCAGACGCTGTTCGTCCGCCGCGATGAGGTGGAGGCGCAATGGGTGTGGACCGACGCGATCCGCGCCGGCTGGGCGGCAAACGGGACCAAGCCGAAACATTATCCCGCGGGCACCTGGGGTCCATCGGCGGCGATCGCGCTGACCGAACGCGACGGCGTCACCTGGCAGGACGATTGAGCGCAAAAGCGTGCCCTCTCCCAAATTCATGTGAGTAAGAGTTTATGACGACCGAAATCGAGTGGTGGGAATATGATGACGCGGCCGAACTGGCCGACGCGGTCGCGGGCGACATCCAGTTCGTGATCGAGAGCGCAATCGACGCGCGCGGCTCCGCCGTGATTGCGCTGGCGGGCGGGAAGACCCCGCTGCCCGCTTACGAGAAGCTCGCAAAGGCGAAACTCGACTGGAAGCGGGTGACGATCATCCCCAGCGACGAGCGGATCGTGCCGCTGGGCGACCCGCTCTCGAACGTCACCGCGCTTGGCAAGACGTTCATCCCAAAGGGCGCGCGCGTGATCCCGGTCGTGCCAAAGGCGACTGACGACTATAAGGCTGCGGGCCGCTCCGCCGACGCGCTGATGCAGGACCTGCACTGGCCGCTCGATCTCTGCGTGCTCGGCGTCGGCGGCGATGGGCACACCGCGTCGATCTTCCCCGGCGCCGATTACGACGAGGCGCTGAACGGCCCACGTGAGCGCCGCGCGTTGGGCGTGATGCCCGATCCGCTGCCGTCCGAGGCACCGGTCGCGCGCGTGACGCTGAGCCGCGCCGGTATCATCACCGCGCGCGCACTGCTGATCGCCGTTACGGGTGACGCCAAGCGCAAGGTGATTGAGGACGCGATCAGCGAGGGCGCGGGATCGCCCTACCCGATCGGTCGCGTGCTGGCGGACGTGGAACTGCCGGTCGACATCCACTGGGCGCCCTGACCCCGCCCGCGTGTGCGGCATAGACCACGTACCGCATTGTCCTGACGCCCTGAGCGACTAGAAGCGCCCTTCGACCAGCTCAGGGCAGATGGAAAGTTTCGCATGAACCCCGCCGTACAGGCTGTCACCGATCGCATCATCGCGCGCTCGCAGCCGACCCGTCGCGC
>NZ_CAJYVU010000166.1 GCF_913778135.1 uncultured Sphingomonas sp.
AATCACCTAAACTCCCTGACCTTCGGGTTTCAGCGCTGGCCGCAGGCCGTCCACCGGCTCGACCGCGACACCAGCGGCTGTCTGCTCCTGTCGCGCAACCCCAAGGCGCACGCGCGGTTCCAGCAGGCGTTCGAGGCCGGCACGGTCGAGAAGCGCTATTTCGCGGTCCTCGACGGCGTGCCGGAGGGAAGCGAAGGCATGATCGACCTGCCGCTCGCCAAACGCTCGACCGCCGAGCGCGGCTGGTGGATGACGGGTGACGCGAAGGGCAAGGCCGCGCGCACCGCCTGGACGCTGCTGGGCACGCACGACGGCCGCGCCTTGGTCGAGTTCCGCCCCGAGACCGGCCGCACGCACCAGATCCGCGTCCACGCGCTCGAAGGGCTCGGCCTGCCGGTTACCGGCGATCCGACCTACGGGAGCGCGCACAAGGGCGGCACGATGCTCCACGCCGCCGCGTTGACGGTGCCGCGCGGCACGAAGGAGCCGATCGTCGCGGCCGCGCCCTGGCCCGAGCGCTTCCGCGCGCTCGGCTTCGATGGTTGAGATACCCGAGGACGCGCTGGACGAGCGCTTCCTCGCCGCGACGGGGCCGGGCGGGCAGAACGTCAACAAGGTCGCGACCGCGTGCCAGCTGCGCGTCGACGTGTTCCGCCTCGGCCTCTCGCCCGAAACATATCGTCGGCTGAAGGTACTGGCAGGCAGCCGGCTGACCGCGAGCGGGACGCTTGTGCTGGTCGCCCGGCGCTACCGCACGCAGGAGGCAAACCGGCAGGATGCGCGCCAGCGTCTGGCCGAGCTGCTCGCTGAGGCCGAGAAGCGCGAGGCTCGCCGCGTGAAGACCAAGCCCACGCGCGCCGCCAAGGCCCGCCGCGTCGACGAGAAGAAGGGCCGCAGCGCGGTTAAGGCCGGCCGCGGCAAGGTACGGCTCGACTAAGCCTCAGGCTGCGGGCTTGACGTAAGGCACGTTGATCGCGCGCAGCTGATAGCGGCCGGGCGGCAGCATCAGCGCGACATCCTCGCCCGCACGGATCGCCACGCGGTCGAGCGGGACGGAGGTAACCGGCTCACCGACCGGCCGCGCCTCGATCACCCGCCAACCCGACCTGGGCCGGAGCGTCGCCGGGATTGTCACGGCGCGGTCGCCCGCGCGCTGCCGCCACGTCGGTCGCCCGCGCACGAAGGTGGCGCTTGAGTGATCGACGACGAGATCGAACGTGCCCGCGGGCTCGTCCGCCGGTAGCGCCGCCAGACGGCGGGTCGCACTGCCACCACGGCAGGTCGTCTGCGAGATCGTCAGCGGTTCGATGCCGGTCTTGGCCTTCAACCGCGCCGCCATGTAGCGGTTGCCCCTCTCCTGCGGCACTTCGGCTGCGTGCGAGTAACCGACGTGGACGAGCAGCTTGGCACCCGGATGCGCCTTGATGATCGCCGCAAGATTGTTGGCCTCTTCTTCCTCGCGAACCGCGACTTGCTCGTCACGCCCTCCCTTGATCGCTTGCGATTTCGAGAACGTAATCTCGTACGGCAGCAGTTGATAGCCGAGTGCCTTTGCACGCCTCGTCAGCCTGCCATAGCCGGCCTCTGCCGTGTAATACCCATCCCCGTCCTCAAGGTAGGGCTGCGCCGGTCGCGTCATGAACGACGGCACGAAGCGTTGTTGACCCGGTTCGGGGTTCGAGAATGTCTCCGCCGCGAAGATGCTGTAGCCGAGCGGACGCAATCGCGCTGCGACCTCCGCGGTGAAGCCGCGATGTTCCGAGCGCTCATGGCTTTCATTAATGATGACGACGCTCGTTTGCCGTGCACGGCGGGTGATCTCGCCCATCACTTCGCCCCCACCGGTCAGCGCCGCGCATCCGTTCGCGCGATAATCGCTACTCTGCTCCGCAACGAGGTCTTCGCGACCGAACAGACTTAACGCCTGAATAGCGCCCATGCTCTGCATCGAGTCCTTGGCGCTCGCTGCTAAAGGCGTCACCGGGTCTATGCTCGCTAGGTCCTCCAGCTTGCTCTTCATGCCGGGCACGTCGGCTTGAGCCACTATTTGCGCAGGAAGCAGCGTGACCTCGGCGATGTCGGTCGGCGGGGCCATGCCGAGCGTGAGCGATGCGGTGAGCGCGAGCAGCGGAACGCGGGTGCGAAGAAGCATCATGGCGGAATGCTACGGAGCGCCCTGCGGGAACGCCAGTGCCGTTCCTTCCTGCCCTCGATCGCTGGCATGTTACCCACTGCGCTTCTACATCGCGCGCCATGTATGCCTTTGACGTGTCCGCCGGCTCCAAGGACGAGCTCTACCACGACCTGTATGCTGCGCTCGACGCACTGACCGCGGACGAGCCCGATGCGGTCGCCAACATGGCGAATGCCGCGGCGCTGATCTGGCAATATCTGCCCGATCTCAACTGGTCGGGCTTCTACCGCATGGTCGACGGCGGCCTTGTCCTGGGTCCTTTCCAGGGCAAGGCGGCGTGCATCCGCATCGCGCTCGGCGCGGGCGTGTGCGGCACCGCGGCGGCGACGCGAACGACGCAGCGGGTCGACGACGTGCACGCCTTTCCCGGCCATATCGCCTGCGACGCGGCAAGTGCGTCCGAGCTGGTCGTGCCGATCGTGCACGACGACAGGCTGATCGGGGTGCTCGATCTCGACAGTCCGTCGCCCGGTCGGTTCGACGAACGGGACGCGGCGGGATGCGAGCGGTTGATGGCGCTGCTCGCGCCGCGGATCGCGGTCGCGATCTCCTAACGAACAGGGTTGATGTCTGCCTGCGCGGCTGCACCACTTCGGGACGGTCGTTGCAGTGGCGAGACGATCTGGCGCTTGGTAAGCAACCGGTAAACGTGGAGCGCGTTCGATCGCGCGACGCACTTTACAGGGGAATGAACGGCCATGCGCATGCTGATGATCGCCGCCACCGCCGCCACCGTCATGGCCGTGCCCGCCGACGCGGGTCCGCGCGGCGGGATGGCACCCGTACGACCGGGTGGCTGGAACGCTCCCCGACCTGGCGGCTGGAACGGGCCGCGTCCCGGCGGCTGGAACGGCCCGCGCCCGATCGGCGGCAATTCGTGCCTGGGTGGTTGCCGGCCGCGCTGGGGCGGTCACATCAACAATCGCTGGTGGGGCGGCATGCGAGCGCTAGGCGGCTGGGGCGCCTATCGCCGGCCGGTACGCGGCTTCGTGCTGCCGGGTTACTGGGTGTCGCCCAACTGGTACGTCAACGACTGGTCGAACTACGGCCTGTACGCGCCGCCCGTCGGCTATAACTGGTCGCGCTATTACGACGACGCGGTGCTCGTCGATGGTCGCGGCTCGGTCTATGACAGTGTCGGTGGCATCGGCTGGGACCGCTTCGACGGACAGGACGTCGATTACACCTACCGCGATGACGCGTACGACAACGGCTATGGCGCGGCTTATGGCGGCTATGCGACGCGCGACCGCGACAATGGTCTGGGCGGCGCGGTGATTGGCGGAGTTGCGGGCGGTGTCGCCGGGAACGTCATCGCCGGGCGCGGTAACCGCCTGCTCGGCACTGCGATCGGTGCGGGCGCCGGCGCGCTGGTCGGGCGCGAGATCGACCGCAACGATCGCGCCGGGCGGGTGCCCGTCGCGCCGCCGGTTGGCCCCGACTACGGCGCCCCGTACCCGGCGCCCGGCGGTTACGCCCGCCAGGGCGCGCCGGTCGTCGCCTATCAGGAGGGTCGTTACGGCGGCGACTATGCCGGCACGACCTATTCGGGCGTGACGCATTACGCGACCGCCGGGGCAGGCTACCCCCCGCCCTCTGGCTACGGTCCCGGACCGCAGATCGCCTACCCGGCCCCCTCGGTCGTTGCCGGCAACGGCACGGTGGTGACGACGTCGAGCACCGCCGGCTCGGCCGGTTACTACGCCAACGGCTGGTATTATCCCGGCACGACGATCACGACGGTGACCGTCAGCGGCGGCTCGAACGCGAACGTGGTCGAGGAGGAGGTGTACGAGGACGCATCCTACGGCCACGCAAAGGGCTATCGCTACAAGGGCAAATGCAACTGCTGACGCGCTGACCCCGGTGTAATCACGACGCCGTCCCGCTGATCGTAGCGGGGCGGCGTTGTCGTATCCGGCACGGTTACGAAGCGCCTGACCCTAGCCGCGGTCACGCCCCGCGAACGTCACCAGGCTCTCCGCGCCATCGGCCCCTACCGCGCTGACGCCGACAAAATGGTCGTCGACCGGCACGTTCTTCAACAGCGTCGTCGTCGCACCCGCCACGACCCGCTCGTCGCTCCACGCCTGCCGGTCATTGGCACGCCAGCGCACGCGGTAGGATTGCGCGCCCGGCACCGGCGCCCATTTCACGGTCGTGTCGCGCGTCAGGGCACCAGCGATCGACGCACTCGCCGGAGCAGCGGGTGCCGCCGCGACCCGCGCGATCGTCGCCACGTTGATCGCGGTTACCTTCGCCAGATAATCGAAGTCCATGCCGTCGATCGTGTCGGCGAAGACGCGTCCGTTCTCGGTGCGCACGTCCTGATGCTGGCGATCCCAATTCTCCGCCCCGACCGAGAAGCGCACCGCAGGAAAGCCGAGCTTGAGGAACGGTTCGTGGTCACCGCCGCGGCCGAAGCGATCGGGACGGCGATCGAGCATCACGTCGAAGCGTTTTCCAGAAGTGGGGCCCGGCAGCGCGTCGGC
>NZ_CAJYVU010000167.1 GCF_913778135.1 uncultured Sphingomonas sp.
GATGGCGCATCCGCGTCGCGCGCTCCTGATCCTCACCCAGTCGCGTCCGTGTCAGGAACAGTCCGGCGCGCGCTAGGTCAGTGCAGTCGAGCGACACCGCGCATTGCGCGACATAGCGGCGCAGCACCAGATCGGGGTCGCCGTGCAGATTGCCGTGATGCTTCATGAAGCTGAGCATCGCGCGGTTGAGGTCGCCGCCGCTCGTCTCGCTCTCCAGTACTTCTTCGTCGAGCGGGACGTCATCCTGCCCGAGCTGATGCGCGATAAGGTCCACCACCGCGCCGTTCGGCCCCGCGGCATCGCAGTGCTCGACGACCATGTCGACCGTCACCAGCGCGCCGGCGTTGACGAACGGGTTGCGTGGGATTCCCGCCTTGCGCTCCAGCTCGACGATCGAATTGAACGGGTCGCCCGACGGTTCGCGTCCCACCCGGTCGAACACCGCGTCGCCAAGCGCGCAGAGCGCTAGTTCGAGCGCGAACACCTTTGAGATGCTCTGGATCGGAAAACGCGTTGCGGTGTCGCCGCCACGCAGCACCTGTCCGTCCTTCAGCACCACCGCGATCCCCAGCGGACCCGGCGCGGCGTCCGGCTCCTTCGCATCCGCCTCGCGCTCGATCCGGGCGGCATTGGCGGTGATCTCGTCGGCTACCTCGGCGACGATGTCGGCCAGATCGCTCATGTCATGTTCCCCTCGCTGACACGTCGGAACGGGGCAGGGGCCTCGCGTATCCATCGTCCCGCCATCACCGCGGCCGTAAAGCGTGGTCGCTGTAAAAAAGCGTGAGCAGGCGTTAACATGTTGTTCGCGAGGACGGGCGTATCGCTGTCGCCCGGCCATGATCGATCTTTCCACCCTCTACGCGCTGATCATCGGCACGCTGCTGGTCAGCGCGGCGCTGACGATCTGGGAAAGTTTCGGGCGCTGGCGCCGCACCCCGCTGCTGATCTGGGCGAGCGGGTGGACGACGCTGGCGATCGGCTGCGGCATCGCGGTCGCGCGCACGCAGGTTCCCGGCATCTACGGCTGGGCGGCGAGCAACCTCCTCATCGTGACCGGTTACCTGCTGGTGCTGAACGGTGTCGCCGCGCTCGACCGCCGACGCTACTGGCGCACCTCCGTGCTGCTCGTCGCGGGCCTGGCGCTCGGCTGGAGCGTCGAGGGGGCGAGCGCGCATCTCGCTTTCTGGCAATATGGCGCAGGCTTCCCGATCATGGTGGCGAGCGCGCTGACCGTGTTTGAGCTCGTCCGCAATCGATCGCTCAGGCGGTTGCGCACGCGACCGGTCGCGATCGCGCTGCCGGCCATGCACACCGCGATCTACGCGGTGCGCGTGTTCGTCCTGCCGCTATTGGTGAGCGCCGATGGCGCCGGCATGGTCGCGCTCGCGTCCAAGGTCACGATGTACGAAGGCGTGCTCTATTCGGTCGCGATGCCGATGACGCTGATCGGGCTGGTGCGCGAGGAAGCGCAGCGCCACCTGCTCGCCGCGTCGCGGACCGATTTCCTGACCGGGCTGACCAACCGTCAGGGATTGTTCGAGGCTGCGGCACGGCTGTTGCGACACGATCGCCCCGCGACGCTGCTGGCGTTCGATCTCGACCATTTCAAGACGATCAACGACGCGCACGGTCACGCCGCCGGTGACGCGGTGCTGCAATCCTTCGCGGGCGTGATGCGCGAGCTGGCTGATCCGCGCGCCACGCTGGCGCGGCTGGGCGGGGAGGAGTTCGCGGCGCTGCTGCCCAACACCAATGTCGCCGCCGCCAGGGCGCTGGGGGAAGCGATCGCGGCGCGTTTCGCTGCCCGAACCGATCATGGCGCGGGCGTGCTGCTGTCGGCGACCGTCAGCATCGGCCTGGCGCAAAGCGGGGTCGACGGCGACGACCTCGACACCCTGCTCTCGGCCGCCGACCGCGCGCTCTACGTCGCCAAGTCGCTGGGACGTAACCGGCTGGTCAGCGCCTCACCCTTGTTCAACGGTGCCGGCATCGCCGCGCCCGCGCGGGCGACACCGCGTCGACTGGTCGCCTGAACAGGCGTCAGTCCGCCATCCGCAGCGCGACGTCGTTCATAAAGCGGACGTCGTCGCCCTTCGCCAGCCAGTCGGCCTCACCCGCGACCGCGCCCAGCATGTCGGACAGCGCATCGATCTCCGCCTTGGCGTAATTGCCCAGCACGTAGCCGCTGACGCGGTCCTTGTGCCCCGGATGCCCGATCCCCAACCGAACGCGGCGGAACTCCGGCCCCAGATGCTGGTCGATCGAGCGCAGCCCGTTATGCCCCGCCAAGCCGCCGCCGACACGGACCTTGACCTTCATCGGTGCCAGATCGAGCTCGTCGTGAAACACCGTCAGCGCGTCCACGCCAAGCTTGTAGAAGCGCATCGCCTCGCCGACGCTACGCCCGCTGTCGTTCATGAAGGTCGCAGGCTTGAGCAGCAGCACCTTTTCGCCGCCGACGCGGCCTTCCTGCAACCAGCCCTGAAACTTCTTCGCCGGCGCGGCGAAGCCGTGGACTTCGGCGATCGCGTCCAGCGCCATGAAGCCGACATTGTGCCGGTGCATCGCATATTGCGCGCCCGGATTGCCGAGCCCTACCCACAATTGCACGCCCACATTCCTTTACGTCGCGGGTCCAAACGGAAACGGGGCAGGGGAGCGTCACCGCCCGCCTGCCCCGATCCTTCACTCACCCGCGCTCACGCACGGTTGGGGAGGGGTCAACCCTCCTTCTGGTCGCCTTCGTCGGCATCGCTCTCGACGTCCGCACCGGCTTCATGCTCGGCAGCCTGCGTCTCGGCGACCTCGGCGTCGAGCGCCTCGTCCTCGGCCGTCGGCACCGTCGGCGGCACGATCGTCGCGATCGTGAAATCGCGATCGTCGATCGACGGCTCGACACCGTTCGGCAGCGTCACGTCGCTGATGTGGATCGAATCACCCACTTCGCGACCCGCCAGGCTGATCGTGATCTCGGTCGGGATGTTCGCCGCGTCGCAGGTGACCGCAACGTCATGACGAACGACGTTCAGCACGCCCCCCTTCTTCAGATATACCGACTGATCCTCATCGACGAACTGGACCGGGACCTGCACGGTCACCGTCTCGTGCGCGCTGATGCGCAGGAAGTCGACGTGCACCGGACGATCGGTAACCGGGTGGAACGTCACGTCCTTGGGCAGCGTCCGCTGACCGTTCAGCGTCACCACGGTGGTGAAGAAGTGACCCGTCATCAATGCCTTGACGAGCGCCTTCTCTTCCAGATGGATCGCGGTCGGTTCGCGGTTCTGGCCGTAGATCACGGCGGGGACGCGGCCTTCGCGACGCAGCGAACGGGAGGCTCCCTTGCCAACCCGGTCACGCGTCTCGGCTGCGAGCGTAATGGTGTCGCTCATATATCTGCTCCGAAATTCGTGTGTGTTTCCCGCCACGCCTCCAGGGATGACCATGACCGGAAGCGGCCGCGCATAGCGGCGCAGGCGCGAAAACGCAAGGTCGTCAGTATTTCACCCGCACCGCGTCGAGCTTGTACGCCTTTAACTGCTCCTGCACGCTGTTCGCGCCCGCCAGATGACCTGCGCCGACCGCGATGAAGACGGTGCCCGGCGTCCGCATCCGCTCCGCGATCCACGCCGCCCACTGCTTGTTGCGGTCGAACAGCAGCGCTTTGGCCACCTCGGGCGAGTCCTTCAGCCCTTTGTTCATCTCCAGCGCCAGCGCGTCGGGGTCGCCGCGCGACCAGTCGGCGACCATCTTGTCCATTGTCGCATTGGCGGTCGGCAGCTCGTCGATCGTGCTTTGGAGCAATTTGACCTGCGCGGGCTTGGTGAGCGAATCGAAAATGCTGAGCTGCCCCTCGAACGTTTCCAGCCCCACCACCGGCTTGTTCGCCGCCTTCGCCGCCGCCGACAAAATGCCTTCGGGTCCGTTCGCCGCGCCGTAGCCCGACTTCTGCACCGGCAGCAGCGACAGCGTCAGCGCGGCGAACCACGGCCGCATCTTCTCATAGGTCGCCGGCGGCACCTTGCCCGCCGCCATCGTCGTCACCAGCGTCCGACGATACTTCTCCGACAATTGCGTGCTGAGCGCGGGCTGGTCGGGCGCGAACGCCTTGGCCAGCACGATCTTCTGCTCGGTCGCCTGGTCGGGCTCGACCATCTCCAGCACCAGCGTGTTCGACTTGTCGAACGCGGTCTTCACCGCCTCGTCGAACCAGCTGAGCCCCGGTTTCAGCACGTGGATCGTGCCGAACAGGTAGATCGTCGTGTCGGCGTCCTTCACCACCCACAATGCGGGATCGGCGTCCTTCGTCGCGACCGCGGGCGAGGGCGCCTGTTTCGCACAGGCGGGCAGCGCCAGCAGCAGCGCCAGGGCGGAGGTCACGGACTTCATCACCACGTTCATGTAACAGGGCCTTTGCCGAAGATAGGGGGCGTGTCAGCGGTATTTGCGCCAGATCCAGACAATACCCGCGGCACTTAGCGGCGCGATGAACATCGCGACAGGATCAACCGGCGGCGCCATCCCGCCGCGCCACAGGAACCACCACACCGGCGCGCCGATCGTCAGCACGTAGAAGCCCAGCAGCGCGCCGTCGCGGTACGCCTCGCGCTCATGCTCGTCGACGACGCGGTGCCAGCGCCACGAAATGACCGGCAGCACGACGCCCCAGGCGACCACCACCAGCAGCGCGACCCACGCGGGTAGCGGCGCGCTGAGCAGCGACGGGTGCGCCTCGCCGGGCACGTCGTCGCGCAGCACCGCGAGTGCGGTGACCAGCCCGATCACCCCGCCCAGTGCACCAGACCAGAACAGCAGCCGGCGGTTGGCGCGCTCGCTCGGCCCCTTGGTTGGCGCCTTGTTCCTCACATCCGTCATTGTGCTCACCCCTTCACCCGCTGCCAGATCATCACCGCCACCCCTGCTGCGAGCGATCCCCACCATAACTGCTCGGTCATCGGCGCCAGATGCAGCGCGCGCTCAATCATCTGGAGAATGACGTGCCCGACAAAGCCGACGATCCCGACCGCTGCCCAGGCGTTGACCGTCTGCCGCCGCTGCACCTCATCGCTCTCGCGCCATCCCCACACGCCGGCACAGACAATTACCGCCAGCAACGCGACGGCAATGCCGACTACCTCGCCCGCGGGTGCTCCGTTGCGCGACGGATTGCGCATAAATCCATCGATGAACCCCGATAAGAACGGCGGCAACACCACGATCGCGACAGCCAGCACGACCAAGATCACCGCGCGGCGCACCCGCCGCCGTCCGCGCTCGCGCACCCGCGCCTCACCCCAACGCTCTTGCATCATCGCTCCCCCATTCATCACGGCTGCACCTCGACGATCACGCGCACCGAGACGTGCGGGGAGGGCAGCGCCGCCACCATCCGCCCGGCACCGGGCCATTCGACCGACAGCCAGGCGGGCGCGTGCCACGCCGTCGCCAGCCGCTTCATCCGCGCCGCGGGCGACACGCCCAGGAGCGCCAGTCCGCACACGCATCCCAGCACCAGTTGCGCGGCCCATATGGGCATACGCCTACGCTTCGCCGTCATCGAAGATCTCCTCGATCCTGAGGTCGAACAGCCGCCCGATGCGGAAGGCGAGCGGGAGCGAGGGGTCGTATTTGCCCGTCTCGATCGCGTTCACCGCCTGTCTGGACACGTCCAGCCGGCCGGCAAGCTCGGCCTGGCTCCAGTCGCGCTCCGCACGCAGCACCTTGAGACGATTTTTCATCATGTACTCATGCATCATCAGGTGCCTCCTGTCAGCATCCCCTGACCTGATGTCAGGTGACCATGACTAAATGTCAGCGAGCCGTGGCTATGTCAAGCAGCCCTGACAAAAAGTCGTGCAGAGATGACGCTGGTGCATGGTGGAGCCGTCCGCCCCTTGTTGATTCTGCGGGATCGCTGGGCCAAGGCTCCGCGCGTCATGACCGACGCCCACACCACCTGCACCGGCGGCGCGCGCCCGCTCTCGTTCCAGTCGATGATCCTGCGGCTCCACCAATATTGGTCGGATCGCGGCTGCCTCATCCTGCAACCCTATGACATGGAGATGGGCGCGGGCACGTTTCACCCCGCGACGACCTTGCGCGCGCTCGGGCCCGAGCCGTGGAACGCCGCCTTCGTCCAGCCGTGCCGCCGCCCGACCGACGGCCGCTACGGTGAGAACCCCAACCGGCTGCAGCATTATTATCAGTATCAGGTGATCCTGAAGCCCAGCCCGCCCGACCTGCAGGAACTCTACCTCGGCAGCCTGCTCGCGATCGGCGTCGATGTGACCACCCATGACATCCGCTTCGTCGAGGACGATTGGGAATCGCCGACGCTCGGTGCCTGGGGGCTCGGCTGGGAAGTGTGGTGCGACGGCATGGAGGTGACGCAGTTCACCTATTTCCAGCAAATGGGCGGGTTCGACTGCAAGCCGGTGGCGGGTGAGCTGACCTACGGGCTCGAACGCCTCGCCATGTACATCCAGGATGTCGACAACGTGTACGATCTCGCGTTCAACGACGCCGGGGTCAGTTACGGCGAGGTGTTCCTCGAGAACGAGCGCCAGATGTCGACGTGGAACTTCGAGGTCGCCGACACCGACGCGCTATTCGACGCCTTCCGCAAGCACACCGCCGAGTGCGAGAACTCGCTCAATGCCAAGCTGCCGATCGCGGCCTATGAACAGGCGATCAAGGCGAGCCACGTCTTCAACCTGTTGCAGGCGCGCGGCGTCATCTCGGTCGCCGAGCGTCAGGCGTACATGGGCCGCGTCCGCGACCTCGCGAAGGGCGCGTGCGCCGCGCAGATCGAGAAGATGACGCCCGCCTGGCAGGCACGTTATCCGGAGTGGAGCCTGTGAACCCCGCCGACCAGAACGCGACAGACTTCCTGCTCGAACTCCGCTCGGAGGAAATCCCCGCGCGGATGCAGGCGAAGGCGCGCGACGACCTGACGCGTCTGTTCGCGGCCGAACTCGCCCGCGCGGGGCTCGCCGCGTCCGGGATCGTCACCTACGCCACCCCGCGTCGCTTGGCCCTCATCGCGCGCGACCTGCCGTTGGCGACGCAAGCCGTCAGCGAGGAAGTGAAGGGGCCCAAGACCAGCGCGCCGCCGCAGGCGCTCGACGGCTTCCTGCGCAAGACCGGCCTCGCCCGCGAGCAGCTGACCGAGCGCGACGGCGTGTTCTTCGCGGTGACCGAGAAGCTCGGTCGCGCCACCGCCGACGTGCTCGCCGAAGCGATCCCGGCGATCATCCGCGCTTTCCCCTGGCCCAAATCGATGCGCTGGGGCGACGCCTCCGCCTCGACCGAGTCCCTGCGCTGGGTCCGCCCGCTGCACGGCATCGTCGCGCTGCTGGGTGAGGAGATCGTGCCGGTTACGATCGCGGGGATCGAGAGCGGCGCGGTCACCTACGGCCACCGCTTCCATCATCCGGGCCCCATCACGATCGGCTCGGCCGCCGACTATGCCGACAAGCTGCGGCTGTGCCACGTCATCGTCGACCAGGACGAGCGCGCCGCCATCATCCGCGACCGCGCCGGCGCGCTCGCTGCCGAGGCGGGCCTAGAACTCGTCCCTGACGAGGGGTTGGTGGCCGAGAACGCGGGGCTGACCGAGTGGCCCGTGCCGCTGCTCGGCCGCTTCGACGCCGCCTTCCTCGACGTGCCGCCCGAGGTGATCCAGCTCACCGCGCGCGTGAACCAGAAGTATTTCGTCTGCCGCTCGGGCGACGGGAAACTGGCGAACGCCTTCGTCTGCACCGCCAACATCGACGCGACCGACGGCGGCGCGAAGATCGTCGAAGGCAACCGCAAGGTCCTCGCCGCGCGCCTCGCCGACGCGCGCTTCTTCTACGACACCGACTTGAAGGTGCCGCTGGAGGACCAAGCGAAGAAGCTCGAGAAGATTGTCTTCCACGAGAAACTAGGCACCGTCGCGGACAAGGTAGACCGCGTCGCCAAGCTCGCGCGCTGGCTGGCAGAGGAAGGCATCGTGCCCGCGTGTGACCCCGCGATCGCCGAACGCGCGGCACGGCTCGCCAAGGCCGACCTCGTTACCGGCATGGTCGGCGAGTTTCCCGAGCTGCAGGGCCTGATGGGCGGCTATTACGCCGCCGCGCAGGGCGAGGACCCCCAGGTCGCCGAAGCAATCCGCGACCATTACAAGCCGGTCGGGCAGGGCGACGACGTGCCGACCGCTCCGGTCACCGTCGCGGTGAGTTTGGCGGACAAGCTGGATACGATCGCCAGCTTCTTCGCGATCAACGAAAAGCCGACCGGATCGAAGGATCCGTTCGCGTTGCGTCGTGCGGCGCTGGGCGTCAGCGCGACGCTGATCGCAGGCAAGGTCCGGCTGCCGCTCGCGCGCGCGCTGGAGCAGCAGGGCGCCGCGGTCGCACGCACGCTGGCAGGGCAGGCGATCGCCAAATATCCCGATGCGTTTCGCCAGTGGGAGGCGCGCTTCTGGGAGGCTCGTGATGCGGGCACGCCGTTCGTACGCAACACCGACATGAGCTACGCGTCGCCCAAGCATGACGTGCAGTTTTCAGGCGGTATCTCTGCGGTGATCGACGAATATGTCGCGGTGTTGGACGGGCCTCGACTCGACCGTGGCGCGGTGCTCGACTTCTTCGCCGACCGCCTCAAGGTCCAGCAGCGCGAGGCTGGCGTCCGCCACGATCTGATCGACGCGGTGTTCGCATTGGGCAGCGAGGACGATCTCGTCCGCCTGCTCGCCCGCGTCCGCGCGCTGCAATCGTTCGTCGGGACCGACGACGGCGCCAATCTGCTCGCCGGCTACAAGCGCGCGGCCAACATCCTGAAGAAGGAAGGCGTCGACGCGTCCGCACCGGTTGCTCATGAACCGCTGTCCTACACGCCCGAGAAGGACGAGGCCGCGCTGATCGCCGCGCTCGACGCCGCCGAGCCCGCCGCTGCGCGCGCCGTGGAAGCGGAGGATTTCGAGGCAGCGATGGCGGCGCTCGCCACGCTGCGCGCACCGATCGACGCGTTCTTTGACACCGTCACCGTCAACGACCCCGACGCGGCGAAGCGCGCCGCGCGCCTCGCCCTCCTCGCCCGCGTCCGCGCCTCGGTCCACACCGTCGCCGACTTCTCGAAGATCGAGGGATAACCCCTCCCCGCCGGGGAGAGGGGGGGCGCCCGGCACAGCCGGGTGGGCGGGTAAGGGGCAGCGGCTACCCGAGCCGCGCGCGCACGCCCCCACGCGTGAATGTCAACTTTCTCAACTTCGCAACAATCTTGCGCAGGGATCTCCCGCCCCGGACACCCGCCCCCCACTGGCCATCGCACCCATCCGGGCCTATGCCGCGTTGCAACAACAAAGCGACAGCAGGAGACGATCAGGGTGGCAAGTGCAGCGGGCGAGCAGGTGCAATATGTCTACCGCTTCGGCGGCGGCACGGCGGAAGGAAAGGTCGACCAGAAGAACCTGCTCGGCGGCAAGGGCGCCAATCTCGCCGAAATGGCCTCGATCGGCCTGCCCGTACCCCCCGGCTTCACCATCTCGACCGAAATGTGCACGCGCTACTACGAGGAAGGCGAACGCTTCCCGCAGTCGCTGCGTGACGAGGTCGCCGCCGGCATCGCTCATATCGAGCAGGTAACGGGCAAGAAGTTCGGCGACGCCGCCGACCCGCTGCTCGTCTCGGTCCGCTCGGGCGCGCGCGTCTCGATGCCCGGCATGATGGACACGGTCCTCAATCTCGGCCTCAACGACCGGACCGTCGAGGGGCTCGCCTCCGCCAGCGACGACGCGCGTTTCGCTTGGGACAGCTACCGCCGCTTCATCCAGATGTACGCTGACGTGGTGCTCGAACTCGACCACGGCGCGTTCGAGGAAGCGCTGGAGATCGCCAAGGAGGACCGCGGCTACACGCTCGACACCGAACTCAGCGCCGACGATCTCCGCGCGCTGGTCGACGAGTATAAGGGCCTCGTCGAGCAGCAATGGGGCAAGCCGTTCCCGCAGGACGAGCACGACCAGCTCTGGGGTGCTGTCGGTGCGGTGTTCGGCTCGTGGCAGTCGGACCGCGCCAAGGTCTACCGCCGCCTCAACGACATTCCTGCCGACTGGGGCACCGCGGTCAACGTGCAGGCGATGGTGTTCGGCAACATGGGCGACACGTCCGCCACCGGCGTCGCCTTCACCCGCGATCCGTCGAAGGGCGACCGCGCCTATTACGGCGAATTCCTGATCAACGCGCAGGGGGAGGACGTCGTCGCCGGCATTCGCACGCCCCAATACCTGACCAAGGCGGCGCGCGAGGAAGCCGGCGCCAAGCCCGCGTCGATGGAAGAGGCCTTGCCGGAGGTCTACACCGAGCTCGCGGGCGTGTTCGACCGGTTAGAGACGCACTATCGCGACATGCAGGACATCGAGTTCACGGTGCAGCAGGGCAAGCTCTGGATGCTCCAGACCCGCTCGGGCAAGCGTACCGCGAAAGCGGCGCTCAAGATCGCGGTCGACATGGCGAACGAGGGGCTGATCACGCGCGAGGAAGCCGTCGCGCGCGTCGATCCGCAGGCGCTCGACCAGTTGCTCCACCCGACGCTCGATCCGCAGGCCACGCGCGACGTGCTGACCAAGGGACTGCCAGCTTCTCCCGGCGCTGCGTCCGGCGAGGCCGTGTTCGACGCCGACACCGCCGAGCGCCACGCGGGTGAGGGTAAGTCGGTGATCCTGATCCGCACCGAGACCAGCCCCGAAGACATCCACGGCATGCACGCCGCGAAGGGCATCCTGACCGCGCGCGGCGGGATGACCAGCCACGCCGCCGTCGTCGCGCGCGGCATGGGGCGTCCCTGCGTCTCGGGCGCGGGCTCGATCTCGATCGACGCCAAGGCCAAGGTGATGCGGGTAGCCGGACGCGAGGTGAAGGAAGGCGACACCGTCACGATCGACGGCTCGACCGGTGAGGTGATGGCGGGCGCGGTCGCGACGATCCAGCCCGAGCTGGCGGGCGATTTCGGCACGCTGATGGAATGGGCCGACGAGGTCCGCCGTTTGAAGGTGCGCGCTAACGCCGAGACTCCCGCCGACTGCCAGGTCGCGCGCGACTTCGGTGCGGAAGGCGTCGGGCTTTGCCGCACCGAGCATATGTTCTTCGAGGCCACGCGCATCACGGCGGTGCGACAGATGATCCTCGCCGAGGACGAGGCAGGACGCCGCGCCGCGCTCGATCGGCTGCTGCCCGAGCAGCGCAGCGACTTCGCCGCGATCTTCGAGGTGATGGCCGGGCTGCCGGTGACCGTTCGGCTGCTCGACCCGCCGCTGCATGAATTCCTGCCGCACGAGGAAGCCGAATTCGCCGAGGTCGCGTCCGCGGCCGGTATCGCGGTCGACCAGCTCAAGCGCCGCGCCGCCGAGCTGCACGAGTTCAACCCGATGCTGGGTCATCGTGGCTGTCGCTTGGGCGTGACCTACCCTGAAATTTACGAGATGCAGGCGCGCGCGATCTTCGAAGCGGCGATTGATGTGGCCGAGAAGTCGGGCGAGGCGCCGATCCCGGAAGTCATGATCCCGCTCGTCGCCACCAAGCGCGAGCTCGATCTGATGAAGTCGGTGGTCGACCAGGCAGCCAAGGCGGTGTTTGCCGAGCGCGGACGCGAGATCGACTATCTCGTCGGCACGATGATCGAGCTGCCACGCGCGGCGCTCAAGGCAGGCGAGATCGCGGAAACGGGCGAGTTCTTCTCGTTCGGCACTAATGACCTAACGCAGACGACGCTGGGCGTCAGCCGCGATGACGCCGCACGTTTCCTGGGCGCCTATGTCGAGAAGGGCATCTACGCCAAGGACCCGTTCGTCAGCCTCGACGTAGAAGGGGTTGGCGAACTCGTGCGGCTGGCGGCGGAGCGCGGTCGCGCAACGCGTGGCGACATCAAGCTCGGCATCTGCGGCGAGCATGGCGGCGATCCGGCATCGATCGCCTTTTGCGAGGAAGTCGGGCTCGATTATGTGTCGGCGTCGCCGTACCGCGTGCCGATCGCGCGGCTGGCGGCGGCGCAGGCGGCGTTGAAGGCGCGCTGATACAAAAGACCGCCGGGGCATGGCGCTCCGGCGGTCTCGCTTCGTTCAGCGATCAGAGCGGACGACGATCCTCGTCCCGTATTACGCTGCCATCGCGAACCACCGTCTCGTCGCGATACGCTGGCTCGGCACGTGAAGCGGCGTGCGGTGCGACCGTCGCCGCGGTCACCGGCGCGGCGTTCGCCAGCCGGCTGTTCTCGCGCTCCAGCTCGTTGATGCGCGCTTCCTGCGCCTTGCGCGTTTCTGCGTGGCTGTTGCGCTCGTCGGCGTAGCGCTGCTTCCACTTCTTGCCGCCGGGATGGCTCGCCAACCCGAACAGCCATCCCGCGATCAGTGCAACGACCAGCGCGATATATTGCGTGGTGGTGGTGAACAGCATCTCGTGTCTCCTGTTACGCAAGCATAACGAGAGCTGGGGAGTGCTGTTCCGTCGATCAGTTCGTTGTGGGACCGTGGACGAACGAGTCGCTGATCGAGCACGCCGCCGGACCGAGAATGACGACGAACAAGACGGGCAGAATGAAGAGGATCAGCGGGACCGTCATGATCGCGGGCAGCCTTGCGGCTTTCTCCTCCGCGCGCATCATGCGCTCGTTGCGAAATTCGGCGGACAGCACGCGCAGCGCGCTGGCGAGCGGGGTGCCGTACTTCTCCGTCTGGATCATGGTTGTCACCACGCCCTTGACCGCGTCGAGCGCGACGCGCTTGGACAGGTTCTCGAACGCCTGACGCCGGTCGGTCAGGAAGCCGAGCTCGATCGCGGTCAGTGCATATTCCTCGCCTAGCTCGGGATAGGCCTTGCCGAGTTCCTTGGCGACGCGGTGAAATGCCGCGTCGACGGTCAGGCCTGCCTCTGCACAGATGACAAGCAAGTCGAGCGCGTCCGGCAGGCCCTTGCGAATCGCATCCGAGCGTTTGGTAATCAGGTTCTTCAAATAGATGTCGGGCGCCTTGTAGCTGAGGATCAGCGTACCCGCGACCAGCGCGTACCGCTTGAGCGGACCCCAGGTCGGGAACATGTCGAGACCGTAGACCCACAATGCCACCAGCCCGCCGAGGATGATCGGCAGCGCGACGCGACCGAAGATCACGACAAAGGCGAGGTCCTTGTTGCGGATGCCGGCCTGAAGCAGTTTCTGCTGCGCGGCGCGTACCTGGCTGTCCTGCAGCATCTTGAAGCTGGAGAGCAGGTCGCGGAGCTTGTCCGCCGTCTCGCTCTTCTGCACCAGCTTCGCGCGCCGCTTCGACGTGCTGGCGGTGATGCCCGCCTTCAGCTGTTCGCGCCGTTCGTTGAGCGCCTTGACGCGCTTCGCCATCGGGTCGCGTACGCTGAGCGCGGCGTAGATCGCGAAAGCGACGGCGGACGCCGCGACGCCCGACAGGATCGTCGCGACCCACAGGACGTCGACACCGAGGAGGGTGGGGCCGGATGCAGGTGCCATCAGATTTCGAAGCTCACCATCTTGGCCATGATAAAGGCACCCATGCTCATCCACAGCAGGCCACCGATGCCGATGACGATCAGGCGCGGGTCGACGAAGAATTTCGTCATATATGCCCCGTTGATTGTCCAGAGCAGGATGAAGACGATGAACGGCAACGCGCCGATAATATAGGCGGAGGCCTTCGATTCGGACGACATCGCCCTGATCTTCAGCTTCATCTGCATACGCGACCGCAGCACGCTCGCGAGGTTCTGCAGTGTTTCGGCCAGGTTGCCGCCGGTCTCTCGCTGTATCGCGATCGTGATGACGAAAAACTGGAACTCAGGCGTGCCCAGGCGATCAGCCGTTTCTTGCAGCGCGACCTCCATCGACCGGCCGATCTTCATCTTGTCGCTGACCGAGCGGAATTCCTCGCCGACCGGCCCCTCGACCTCGCTGCCGACGACCGACATCGTTTCGCTGATCGGCAGGCCCGAGCGCAGCCCGCGCACGAGCAATTCGATCGCGTCAGGGAACTTTGCCGTGAACTTGGCGACGCGTTTCTTGATCGCGCGGCTGACCAGCATGTGCGGCAGACCCGCACCGATCGCGAGGCCGACGAACAGCGCGAGCAGAAGCGGAAGGCCGCGCAGCGCGAGGATCAGAGTGACCACGATCGCGAGCGCCAGCGTCACCATGCCGTACTGCCCGACCGTCCACGTCTTGCCGGTCATGTTCAACCGTTTCTGCAACTCCGCGGTATTGGGCAGCAGGCGCATCGCGGCCTTGTCGGCCTTGGTCTGGTTGCGGCCGGTGATGCGCCGCATCTGCGCTTCCATCGCCCCTTCGGCTGAGGTGGAGTGGCGTTCACGTACTGCGGCCAGACGCCGGTTGGTCGCTTTCTGTGCCGATGGTCCGGCAAAGGCGAACAGGATCATGCCCAGCGTGACGAGCCCGCCGATCGCGATGAACATCAATGGCAGCATGGTTCGCCCCTTCTCCGCACGCGCGCCTTGACCGCCTCAGTTCGCGGCCGACTTGGCGGACGGCTTCTTGCCCGCATCCTTTTTGGCGACGAGGCCCTTCAGATTGGTGAACTTGCCCAGCAGCGACCCGCCCTTCGCCGCCGGACTGGCTGGATTGCCTTCTTCGTCGGTGATGGCGAGCAGCGCGGCGAGTTCGATCAATGGCTGGACCGTCTTCGAAGTCTTGCCCGCCTCGGCGAGCGGTTTCCCTAGTTTGGCGGCCTGGGCGGCGAGTTTCTGATCGAACGGCACGATCAGGTCGATCTTGCGCTCGATCGATCCTTCGAAGTCCTTGCGCGTGATCTCCAGCGCGGTGCCTGGATGGACGCGGTTCGCCACCACCGTCACCTGCACCTGCGGCGCGTTGCTGCGCAGCCACGACAGCAGCCGGATCGTGTCGCGCGCCGACGCGAGCGTCAGTTCGGTCACGATCACCGCGCTGTTCACGTCGTTGACGAGGTGCGGGTGCTGGACCAGCATCATGCGCGGCAGGTCGGTGACCGTGCACTCGAACGCGCCGCGCATTTCCTCCTGCAATTGGTAGAAAGCGGCGCCGTCGGTCATCACCGGCTGGCTGATCGGTGCCTCGGCAGAGAGTACCGACAGATTCTCTGACGCCTTCACCATCGCGCGCTCGATGAACAATCCGTCGATCCGGCTCGGGTTCTCGATCGCGTCGGTCAGGCCGCGTCCTGGCTCCAGATCGAGCGCCAGCGCGCCGGTGCCGAAATGGACGTCCAAATCGAGCAGCGCGGTCGAGCGGCGTTCCTTGTCGCTCAGCAGCCACGCGAGCGAGGTTGCGATCGTCGACGCGCCTGCACCACCGCGCGTGCCGATCACCGCGATCGCGCAATGCGGTCGCACGTTGGTCGCGTCGGTAATCTTCGGCGCGTTGATGATCGCCTGCGCCTGCGCGAACGAATCGCGCAGCATGTCGGCGGAGAAGGGTTTGAGCAGATAATCCTGGATGCCCGAGGCGAGGAGATCGCGGTACAGGCGAACGTCATTCACCTGTCCGGCCGCGATCACGACGGTGCCGGGCTCGCACACTTCTGCCAGCCCGTTGATGTCGCTCAACGGGTCGCCCGACCCGGTCAGGTCGACGAACAGGACGTGCGGGCTGGTCGACACCGACAAGGTCTGCACCGCGTTGCGCAGGCCGCCTTGGTGGACGTTGTCCGACGACCAGCCCATCTCCGACGCGATCGGCCGGATCGCGTCAGCGGAAGCTTCGTCGCTGGCGAAGGCGAGGAACGGGAGGCGGTTGGCGACGCCGCCGACTTTCCAGGGCGCGTTCACTTCTTTCCTCCGATGGTCTCTGCGCGGACCCAAGTGCCGCCCTCTCCGGTCGGCTTGGCGTCGCGCAGCGTGTTGATCGCGCGCGTGCCCGTCGCCGCGTCATAGGCGCCGTTGCCCGGTGCGCCACGGACGAGGTCGGCAGGGTTCGCCACCATCGCCGCCAGATTGGTGTTGGTCGCACAGCCGTAGTTCGAGCCGGTATGCGCGTTGAAGTTGGGATCGTTCATGCGCGACCAGTCGGCGCAGCCGGGCACCGATGCGCGCGAACGGCTGACGACGATGCGGACCGTGCCCGGCGTCACGGGCGAGCCCGTCACCGGCGCCTCGTCTGACAGGAGCAAGCCATAGCGCGCCGCGATCTGCGCCACGTCGCTTCGCGTCGCGCGGGTGGCGCCGTACGGATCGTCGAGCGCGATCGTGTCGCCGTAGCCGATCCGCAGCGTGTCCATCCAGCCGGTGACGCGTCGCGCCTCGTCCGGGCCGATGCCGTCGGGGCCGCTTTGTACGTCGAGCGCATAGTCGGCGCGGCTGACGACCGGCTGGTGAACCGACTCGAGCCCGCGATTGGCCGTACCGCAACCGGCGAGCGGCGCTGCCGCGACGGCGGCGAGAAGAAAAAGGCGCTTGGTCATGAGGATGATCCCTGTGCGTTCGGTCGCGCGCGTCAGTTGATGGAGAAGCCGGGCGTCGGGGCAGGCCCCATCTTCGCGGGCAGTCGGCCATTCTTGCGGTCGGCCGCCTCGCGAACCGGGGCAGCAGCCGCCGGTTGCGGCAGCGACTGGCCAATGCGCGGTGTCGCAGCAGCGCCGATCGCGGGGGAAGGAGCGGGGCCGACCTGCATCGTCGGCCGGGGTCGCTCCGCGCCGCTCTGCCCGTCGGTCAGCTGGCCGAGCAGCACGCGCTGCAGATCGGTCGGTGCCTTGTAGCCATCGGTCGGCAGCGCGATGTCGGTGCCGTTCACCGGTTTCACCAAATACGGCGTGATGATGATGACGAGTTCGGTCTCGTTGCGCTGGAACGCGTTGGAGCGGAACAGCGCGCCCAGAACGGGTACGTCGCCGACCCCCGGCGTCTTGTCGAACGTGTTGGCATGCGTGTTGGACATCAGCCCGGCGATCATGAAGCTCTGCCCCGACCCCAGTTCCACCGTCGTTTCCGCTCGGCGGGTGGTGAGCGCAGGGACGCGCGAGTTGCCGACCGCGACCGCGTTGGCGTAGTCGAGGTTCGAGACCTCCGGGCGGACGCGCAGCGAGATGCGACCATCGGACAGCACGGTCGGCGTGTAGGCCAGGCTGACGCCGAATTCCTTGTACTCGACCGAGACGGCGCCCAGCCCTTGCGAGATCGGGATCGGGATTTCGCCGCCCGCCAGGAAGGTGCCGGTCTCGCCCGACAACGCGGTCAGGTTCGGATTGGCGAGCGTCGTCACCTGTCCGTTCTGTTCGCCCAGATCGATCGCGGAGAGCAGGTTGAGCCCGAAGACCTTGGTCAGCGCACCGATCGTCGAGCGGATGTTGTTGGCGGTGCCGATGTTCGTTCCAAGCGTCGACACGACCTTGATCGAGGTCGGGTCGATCGATCCGTTGGGCAGGTAGGTGATCGAGGTCGGATCGATCGCGAAACCGCTGACATTGCCGGCGTTCACGCCCAGCGGCAGGCCGGGCCGCGTGTTGATCGTCGTCGCCGCGCCGCGCCCCGAACCGATGCCGAAGCGGAAGCCGCCCGTGCTGTCGATCGTGGAAATGTTGCTGCCGATGTTCTTCAGGAAGGTGCGGTTCACCTCGGCGAACTTGACCTGCAAATTGACCTGCAGCGGTGTCGCGGTGCGCAGGCGGCTGAGCACCTTGGTGTTCTCACCCACGAAGGCGGCGACCAGCTTCTCGGCCTCCGCGCCATCCTCCGGTCCGCGCACTGTGCCGGTCAGCAGCACGAGGCCGTTCATTGGCGTCGCGGTGATCTGCGACTCGGGCATGGCGAGGTTGAGCATCGACTGGATCGAGTCGAAGTTGTTGCCGACGCGGATGGTCGCGGCATAGACCACCGCTCCACCCTTCGCGGTTGCCGACACCGTCGTCTCGCCCGGCTTCTTGCCAAAGACGTAGAGCTGGGTGGGTGAGCGGACCTGAACGTCGGCGATGTCGGACGAGGCGACGAACAGGTCGCTCATCGGACGCGACAGCGTGATCAGGCGGCCGCGACCGGTCGACAGCTGGATGGTGCCGCCGTTGACGGCTGCGACACCGGACTGCGCGGGCGCGGTGGCCGGCGTCGCGGCCACGGCCGCACTCGCCAGGGCGAGCGCCAGCGGCCAGCCGAGCGGCTTAGACGAGAAACGCATGATCACTTTCCTCCGACCGGAGCTTCGGTCACGGTGTTGCCGCGGGCGATCCGAACGACCGGTCCGCTCGGCGCTGCCGGCGATCCCGCCACGGGTGCGCCGCCCTGGTAAGCTGGTGCCGCCATCGACGGCGCGGGTGCGGCACCCATGCCCGTCATCGGCTTGCCGGGAACGGTGCGGCGCTGGAACCGCGAGATGTCGGCGCCGGTCATGAAGCTGCCCGCGCCCGACTGCGGCATGCTGGCCGCCTGGGCGAGCACCGCCTTCTCGTTCTTGCCGTCGCCGACGCTGATCTGACCCGAGGCGATCGCCTCCTCCAGCTGCCCCGCATTGTCGGCGATCGAGCGCAGCGACAGCGACAGATTGCCCAGCGTCTGCGCCAGCTCGATCTGCTCGGCGATCTTGGGCGTCGCCTCGACCGTGACCGTGGAGAAGGTCTTGACGACGGTGTTGCCCTTGTCGTCCTTCTCGTTGCTCGTGCTCTGATCGGTGGCGAGGACGCGCAGGTTGCGAATCACCGTCTCGCTGGTCTTCAGCGGGGGGCCATCGCCGCCGCCCTCGACCGACTGCGTCAGGATCAGGTCGATGTGATCGCCCGGAAAGACGAAGCCCGCGACCGAGGTCTGCGCCGACACCGGCACCGTCACCGCGCGCATCCCTGCGCCGAGTGCGGCGGCCAGGAAACCGCGATCGCCGGGCTTTACCAGCGCGCCCTGCGTCACCGGCTGCCCCGCCGTGATCGGCAGGCGGACCACTGTCCCGAGCAGCTTGCTCATGTCGGTATCCGCTTTCTTGTAGTAAGCGTTCTCGACCAGTTCCTTCGGCCACGGCTGGAACTTCAGTGCGGTCGCATCCAGGATGGTGCCGACCGGCAACGCACGGGTCGCAACCAGCACCTCGGGTCCGTCGACGACGACGGGCGCGGGCATCGCGACCGCGGCGGCGGTGGGTGCGGCACTGCCCGCCATCAGCGTGCGCGCCATAAAGGCGGTGATCGCCGCCACGAACAGCGCGCCGACCAGCAGAACCACCTTGCGACTATCCATCTTGCTTCTTGCCCCCTGTTCCTAGCACGATGCCGGAACGGCCGATTCGATCGGCCTGCATGATTACGTAAATTGGTTAACGAGCGGTTCGCGCAGCGCGAGCAGCCCGGCGAGTGCGATGGCGACGCCGTACGGGATCTCGATCGCGCCCTCGCGGCGCAGCAGTTTGTGATCGAGCAGGAACACGATCGTCAGCGCGCCGCCCGCGATCGACATCACAATCAGCATGTTCATGACGTTCATCGGCGTCAGCCACAGCGCGAGCGCGCCGATCAGCTTCACGTCGCCGCCGCCCATCTGCCCAAGCGCGAACGCGCCGCAGAACAGGGCGAAGACGAACAGCGCGACGCCCAGCTGGATCGCTATCATCGGCCACGGATCGAGCCCGATCGCGAACCACCAGACGGGTGCGAGCAGCGCGATCGCCGCATTCTTCCAATTGGCGATCTCGCGGGTGCGCGCGTCCTCTACGCCGGCGGAGACCAGCAGAACGCCCAGACACGCGGGCAATGCCCAGGAAAGAATACCCAATTCCATGCAATCGGTGGCTAGACGATATGCCTTAGGAAACCGTAACCACGCCGGCAGATGAGCCGCCATGCCGCCTTTCGCCGCGCCATCCCCGCGGACGCGTGCGTGTCCACCTGGCACGCCGCCGACGGCTGGACGATCCGCCGCTTCGACTGGTCGGCGGCGGGAAAGCGGGGTTCGATCCTGTTTCAGACCGGGCGCGGCGACGTGTTCGAGAAATATCTGGAGGCGTTCGCGCATTGGCACGAGGCGGGCTGGTCGGTCAGCGCTTTCGACTGGCGCGGGCAGGGTGGGTCGGGTCGTCTTAGCGCCGACCGAAATGTCGGGCACGCCGACGACTTCGCGCCGTGGATCGCCGACCTGTCCGACTTCTGGCGTAGCTGGATCGCCGAGCGGAACGGCCCGCACGTCGTCGTCGGCCACTCGATGGGCGGATTTCTCGTGCTCCGCGCACTGGTCGACCGCGTGATCGAGGCGGACGCGGCGGTGCTGGTCGCGCCGATGCTGGGCCTGCGCTCACCCGTTGGCGCAAGGATCGGCGGGTGGCTGGCCGCGCTGATGCGGCGTGCCGGCAATCCGGCGCGCGCGGCGTGGAAGGGGCATGAGAAGCCGGGTGCACGGGTCGATCGGCAGTCGATCCTGACCGCGGACGCCGACCGCTACTCGGACGAGGCTTGGTGGTACGCGCAGTCGCCCGAGCTGCGGCTCGGCCCGCCGTCCTGGGCATGGCTCGCGGAAGCGTTCGCGGGCACGCAGGCGCTGCGGCGCGATCCGGCGCTGGTGCGCATGACGACGCCCACGCTGATGCTGCTTGCCGAGCACGACGCGCTGGTCGACGCGCGCGCCGCGGCGGCGATCGGTGCGCGTCTGCACGACGCGACGGTGATCCGCTTCGGCGCGGAGGCGGCACACGAACTGCTGCGGGAGGCCGATCCGGTACGCGACCGCGCGCTGGCAGCGATCGATGCGTTCCTGGCCGAGCGGACACAAACGTGAACTACGACATCGCGATCGTCGGCGCCGGCATCGCGGGCGCGAGCCTCGCCGCCGCGATCGGTGGGCGCGCGCGCGTGCTGCTGCTCGAGGCGGAGGATCAGCCGGGTTATCACGCGACCGGGCGATCGGCGGCGTTCTGGTCGGAGACCTACGGCGGTCCAGCGATCCAGCCGCTGACCACCGCGTCGGGTCCGGCGCTGCGCGATGGCGGGTTTCTGGAGCCGCTCGGATCGCTTCACATCGGACGCGACGCCGACGCGGCCGCCATCGACGCGTTCGTGGCCGAATTCGCGAACACGTCGGTCGTGCTGGAGCCGGTCGATCCCGCCGGCCTCGTGCCGGGGCTCAGGTCCGGGTGGCGGCTCGGCGTGATGGAGCCGTCATGCGCTTATATCGACGTAGCGGCCTATCACGCCGATCGGCTGCGCACGGCGCGTAGCGGCGGCGCGGTGATCGAGACGAACGCTCGGCTGGCGTCGGCCGAGCGATCCGGTGGCCGTTGGCAGATCACGACTGGCGATGGGCGGGTTTTCACCGCCGAGGTATTGGTCGACGCGGGCGGTGCCTGGGCAGACGCGGTGGCATGCGCCGCGGGGGTGCAGCCGATCGGCGTACAGGCCTATCGCCGCACGATGGTGCAGTTGCTGACCGACCCTGCACCGCCATCCGCGCTGCCGCATGTCGCCGATATTTCGGGCCGCTTCTACTTTAAGCCCGAGGCGGGCGGGCGATTGTGGCTCAGCCCGCATGACGAGACGCCGGTCGACGCGCATGACGTGCAACCGGAGGAAATGGACGTAGCCGTCGCGATCGACCGGTTCGAGAAGGTGGTCGACTGGCAGGTCGCCAAGGTGGAGCGGACCTGGGCGGGGTTGCGGACGTTCGCGCCCGACCGCACACCGGTCTACGGCTTCGACGCGCATGTACCCGGATTCTTCTGGTTCGCAGGTCAGGGCGGCTTCGGTATCCAAACCGCGCCGGCGGCGGCGCAGCTCGCCGCGGCGCTGCTGGTCGATGGTGAGATGCCCGCGGGCGTCGACGCCGACCGCTACGCCGCGACGCGCTTCGCGCGGCCCTAAGCCTGCTCGCGTTCGGCGAGTAACGCCGTCTTCGGTCGCGCACGCATCGCAACCACCAGCACGCCGAGAAGCGCGAGCGCGGCGCCCGTGACCATGCGGCGATCGAGGTGATCGCCGGTCAGCGCGACGCCGAACGCGATCGTGGCGAGCGGGGTCATCAGCGTCAGCGGCGCGAGCAGGTTCGCCTCGTAGCGACGGATCAGCGCGTAATAACTGGTGTGCGCCGCGACCGAGACGACGAGTGCCGCGAACAACACCGCGGCGACGAACGGCCAGCCGACCGCCGCCGCGCTCGCCCATTGCCGATGCTCGAACAGCGCCGATCCGAGCGCCAGCGGCAGGCACGAGACGAGGCCGACCCATGCCTGAAAGCGCAAGGGCGCGACATCCTCGACCTGTTTCATCATCACCGCACCCAGCGACCCTGCGAACGCTGCCCCGACGATGAACCACAGCCCCGTCGACAGCGCGACCCCTTCGGGATTCCACACGACCAGCACCACGCCCGCGAGCGTCAGCGCGATGCCGATCCCGCGGCGCAGGTGGATGCGCTCGCTCAGGATGACGATCGACAGCAACGTCGTGAACGGCACGCCGATCTGGATCACGATCGCGGCTGACGAGGGCGAGGCGGTCTGCAATCCGATGAACAGCAGTGCGAAATTGCCCGCGCCCATCAGCAGGCCGATGATGGCGACGCGCAGCCTGGGGCGCGGCATCGGCAGCAGCCACGGCAGGGTCGCGAGCACGACGACCGCGAAGCGCACCGCGGCGAAGAACAGCGGCGGTACGTGCCACGTGCCGACCACGATCTTGCTGAGCACGTTGCTGTAGCCCCAGGCGAGGCAGACCAGCAGCAGGATCAGGAAGTCGCGCGCGCGCACCGGGAGTGACCGGTCAGGCGGCCGCGCGGGGCCGCTTACCCGCGGCGATCGCGGCGTCGCTGGCGAGCTTGTCGACGCGTTCGTTGTCGGGGTGGCCGGCGTGGCCCTTGACCCACTTCCACTCAATGCGATGCGGCTTGGCGGCGGCAAGCAGCGCCTGCCACAATTCGGCGTTCTTGACCGGCTTCTTGTCGGCGGTGCGCCAGCCGTTCTTCTGCCAGCCGTGGATCCACTTGGTCAGCCCGTCCATGACGTAGCGGCTGTCGGTCGACAGCTGAACGCGGCACGGACGCTTGAGCGCCTTCAGCCCCTCGATTGCTGCGGTCAGTTCCATGCGGTTGTTGGTCGTCGGGTTCTCGCCCCCCGACAGTTCCTTTTCGGTCTCGCCCATGCGTAGCAGCGCGCCCCAGCCGCCGGGTCCGGGGTTGCCCTTGCACGCGCCATCGGTGGCGATCTCGACGAGCTGAAGTTCTGTCGCGTCAGTGGTCATGCTTGGTGCTTTATCGTGTCCGGCAGGAGGTCGGGCGCGTAATGCGCGAGGCGGCGCAGATAGGCGAGCGGGTCCTTGCGCGTCACCAGTGCATCCGCGGGGGTGTTGAGCCAGTCCCATGCGCGGCTGAGCGCGAAGCGCAGGCACGCACCCGCGGCTAGCGTCGGAAAGGCGTCGCGCTCCGCGGCGGACAGGGGAAAGTGGCGCTCGTACCCGGCGAATAGGGTATCCCCGATCGCGGCATCGTGGTGCATGCCGGTGGCGTCGAAGCTCCACGCGCTGTGCGTGATCGCCAGATCGAGCACGCGAATGTCGGTGCACGCGAAGTAGAAGTCGATCAGCCCCGATACCTGGTCGCCACGCATCAGCACGTTATCGGGGAACAGGTCGGCGTGGATCGCGCAGGTGTCCAACGTCCGCGCGGGCCAGTGCGACTGCACATGATCGAGCGCGCGGTCGAGCGTGTCATGCAAACCGGGCGCGATCTGGTCGAGGCTGCGGCCGCAGCGGTCGAACAGCGGACGCCACGTATCGATTCCCATCGTATTCGGGCGCGTCAGCGTAAAATCGGCGACCGCGCGGTGCATCTGCCCGAGCGCGTCGCCCGCGGCGAGCGCCTGCGCGGGGGTCGGGTGCGACAGCGACACGCCGGGCAGGAAGCGGATCAGGCAGGCGGGGCGGCCTTCCAACTGCTGGATCGCCGTCCCCGCACGATCGGTGATGGCGGGCGGCACCGGCAAGCTCTTGGCGGCGAGATGATCGAGCAGCGCCATGAAGAAGGGCAGGTCGTCGGCGGCGACGCGCTTTTCGTAGAGCGTGAGGATGAAACGGTCGCGCGTCGTGTCGACAAGGTAGTTGGAATTCTCCACTCCTTCGGCAATCCCCTTGGCGGAGACGAGGTCGCCGACGTCGTAGCGCGACAGGAAGCGAGACAATGCCTCGGCGGAGACGTGCGTGTAGACGGCCATGCTCAATCTCCCGCGCGAAAGGTCACAAAAGTCACGGCCCGACGCAGGTGCGCGCGCCCGCCCGCGCGCCCGCGATCACGAAGCCGTGTGGGCACGGTTCGCGTGTAGGACAGCGCACTCAGGCGGCGGCGTCGAGCCCGCGCGGTAGCTTGAACGCGATCGACTCGCGCGTCGTCTCGACCTCGCGCTCGATCACGTCGAAGCGGGTGGCGAGCCGGTCAACGAGTTCGCGCACCAGCAGTTCGGGTGCCGACGCACCCGCGGTGATGCCAAGCGTGCCCACGCCGTCGAGGAACGCCCAGTCGAGTTCGGCCGCGCGCTGGATCAGCGCGGCGCGAACGCCCTGCCGCTCGGCCACCTCGACCAGCCGTACCGAGTTGGACGAATTGGGCGCGCCGATCACCAGCACCGCATCGCACGAATCCGCGATCGCCTTGACCGCCGCCTGCCGGTTCGAAGTCGCGTAGCAGATGTCCTCGCCGCGCGGCGCGTCGATGCTGGGATAGCGCGCGTGAAGCGCCGCCACGATCGCGGCAGTGTCGTCGACCGACAGCGTCGTTTGCGTCAGAAACGCGACATTCGCCGGGTCGGGCAGGTCGAGCGCGGCGACATCCTCGACCGTCTCTACCAACGTCATCGCGCCCGCGGGCACCTGTCCGAAGGTGCCGATCACTTCCGGGTGGCCGGCGTGGCCGACGAACACAATGTGGCGGCCGGCCGCGACCAGCCGCTCGGCCTGGCGGTGGACCTTGGAGACGAGCGGACAGGTCGCGTCGAGGTAGCTCAGACCCCGGTCCTGCGCCTCGGCGGGTACCGATTTGGGCACGCCGTGCGCGGAAAAGACGACGTTGGCGTCGTCGGGCACCTCGTCCAGTTCCTCGACAAAGATCGCGCCCTTTGCCTTCAGCGCGTCGACCACAAACTTGTTGTGGACGATTTCATGCCGGACGTAGACGGGCGCACCGTGCTTCTCGAGCGCCAGCTCGACGATGCGGATCGCGCGGTCGACCCCGGCGCAGAAGCCGCGCGGCGCGGCGATCATCAGCTCCAGCGGGCGGCGCTTGGAGGCGGCAGGGTCGGCAATGTCGGACATGCCCGCGCATGTACGCCAATGCTTGCTCCGGTGAAAGCCGGTTCCTATGGTGCGCGGCGTTCGGGGCCGGCTTCTCGTCAAAGGAAGCGGTCCCGTCGCGTATTCGCTTCTTGTACCAGGAATGCCGCCCGTGTCGCACCGCTCGAACCTCCTGCCGCTCGCCATGCTCCTCGCCGCAGGTGGATCGCTGGCCGGCTGCGCCAAGTCGGGTGAGATCGACGTAAGCGGCGGGGCGGCGGGGATCACCTCGGTCCGCTCGGCCTGCCCGATCGTCGGCGTGCCCGCGGGCACGGGCGACGTAACCGTGTTCAACCCCGCCACGAGCACCGACGCGAGCGCGATCGACGTGGTCGCGACGATCAGCAACGTGCGCTCGACCTGCAACGATGCGGGCGACGACATCCAGACCACCGTCACCTTCGACGTGCGCGCGCGCCGGACGCAGACCGCTGCCGCGCGTGACGTGACGCTGCCGTATTTCATCGCGATCACCCGCGGCGGCACGTCCGTCGTGTCGAAGCGTGTCGGCGGCGTCGCGCTCCACTGGGACGCGGGACAGGGTGTCGCGACCGCGAACGAGCAGGCGACCACCGTCGTGTCGCGCGCGCTGGCGACCGTGCCGCAGGAAATCCGCGACAAGCTGACGCGCAAGCGCAAGGCGGGCGACGAGGACGCGGCGCTCGACCCGCTCGCGCAGCCCGAGGTGCGCAGTGCGGTGCTGTCGGCCACCTTCGAGGCGCTGGTCGGGTTCCAGCTGACGCAGGACCAGTTGCGCTACAACGCGACGCGCTGAGGCGGCCTGCGCATTCGGGCGCCGAGGAAGCGGCGAAGGAGAGAATGCCGATGCCGCTCGTCAGCGTCACGCGCCTGCGTATCCGGTCTTGGCGGTTCATGCCACGGTTCGTGCTTCATACCATGCGAACGCTCAGGCAGGTGCGCGGGAGCACGGGGTTCAAGGGTGGCGCACTGCTTCCCGACCGACGCCGTGCGTTCTGGACCTTGACCGTGTGGGACGATGCGGCGGCGATGAAACGCTACATGACCGGTGGCGCGCACCTGAAGGCGATGCCGCTGCTGCTCGACTGGTGCGACGAGGCGAGCGTCGCGCATTGGACGCAAGATACGGCAGCTGCGCCTGACTGGATCGAAGCCGATCGGCGCATGCGCGAAGATGGTCGTGCTTCAAAGGTTCGACACCCGGCGCCGACGCACAAGGGGCTCGATTACGCCGCGCCGCGCCTTTCGCGCAGCGTCGCGATACAGCCGGATTGACGAGCCCGATCCTGCGCGATTGACAGGGTTGGAGCGCCGGGGCAGAGCGGCGCGCGTCGACACGGGGCGTGAGTCCCGCGTGGGCGGCGCGGGAGAGTGCGGCCGGCCTTTCAGGCACTTGGCCGCCGCCGAAGGAGCAACCACCCCGGAATCTCTCAGGCAGCAGGGACCGCGCGGCCTTATCGACACTCTGGAAAGCGGTTGCGCCGTTCACCCGGCGCGATCCACCGAAGGGGTAATCCCGTTCGCGGGAGAAAGCTCTCAGGTTCCGTGACAGAGGGGGACATGACCGCCGCGCGAGCTGTTCGCGCCGCCATGCCCTTTCGTCAGGAAGCCGTGATGAGCGACAAGATTCAACCCACCAACGGCGCAAGTGACGACGACGAGGTCGTCATCGAGACGCTGACGCTTCCGCTTGACGCGTGGCACCGCGCGCGTGGCGGCCGGATGGTCGAGTTCGCCGGCTATTACATGCCCGTCCAGTACGAGGGTATCATGGCCGAGCATCTGTGGACGCGCGAGCATGCCGGGCTGTTCGACGTCAGCCACATGGGGCAATTGTCGATCACCGGCGAGGGCGTCGTCGCGGCACTCGAGGCATTGCTGCCCGCCGAGATTCAGAAGCTGCCGTTCAACAAGGCGCGCTACTCGCTGCTGCTCAACGACGAGGGCGGCGTGCTCGACGACCTGATGCTGACGCGCCAGGCTGAGGACCGCGTCTACATGGTCGTCAACGGCGCGACCAAATACGACGACGTGTCGCACATGATCGAGCATCTGCCCGACGACGTGACGATCAACCTGATGGAGGATCACGCGCTGCTCGCGGTGCAGGGGCCGAAAGCGGTCGACGCGGTGTCGCGGCTGATCCCGGGTGTGGAGGGACTGACCTTCATGCAGGCGGGCGCATTCCAGTGGGATGGCCACGACCTGTGGCTCAGCCGCTCGGGCTACACCGGCGAGGACGGCTACGAAATCTCGCTGCCCGCCGAGGCCGCCGAGGCGTTCGCCGACGCGCTGCTCGCGGAACCCGAGGTCAAACCGATCGGCCTGGGTGCGCGCGATTCGCTGCGGCTCGAGGCAGGGTTGCCGCTCTACGGTCACGATCTCGATCCCGAGACGACGCCGGTGATGGCCGACCTGGGCTTCGCTTTGTGGAAGCGTCGGCGCGAGGCGGCGGACTTTCCGGGTGCGCAGCGCATCCTCGCCGAGCGCGAGCACGGCCCGGCGATCAAGCGCGTCGGCCTGCTGGTCGACGGGCGCCAGCCGGTGCGCGAGGGCGCGAGCGTCGTCGGCGACGACGGCGCGGTGATCGGGCGCGTGACCAGCGGCGGCTTCGCACCCAGCGTCGGCGCGCCGATCGCGATGGCCTATGTCCCGAACGAACTCGCGACCGCCGGCACGGCCGTCAGCCTCGTCCAGCGCGGCAAGGTGCACTCCGCGACCGTCGCCGCGATGCCGTTCGTTCCCCATCGTTACTACCGAGGAGCCTGATCCATGAGCCGTTATTTTACGCAGGACCACGAGTGGATTGACGTCGACGGCGAGACCGGCACCGTCGGCATCTCCGACTATGCGCAGAGCCAGCTCGGCGACATCGTGTTCGTCGAGGTGCCCGAGGAGGGCAAGTCGCTCAGCAAGGGTGACGACGCCGCGGTGGTCGAGAGCGTCAAGGCGGCGTCGGACGTCTACGCGCCCGTCTCCGGCACCGTGATCGAGGGCAATGCCGCGCTCGCCGATGATTCGTCGCTGGTGAACTCGGACCCCGAAGGCGAGGGCTGGTTCTTCAAGATCACGCTCGCCGACGCGTCCGAGCTCGACCAGTTGATGGACGAGCAGGCCTACGCGGCGTTCGTCGAGAAGCTTTAACGATTGTCCCGCCGCCCGGCGACGGGCGGCGTGCAAGGAACTGCCATGCGCTACCTGCCACTCACCGACCATGATCGCCGCGACATGCTGTCCGTCATCGGCGCGTCGTCGATCGACGACCTGTTCGTCGACGTGCCCGAGGCCGCGCGGCTGGACGGGCCGGTCCACGGCCTGCCGAACCACGCCAGCGAGCTGAGCGTCGAGCGGCACATGACCGCGCTGGCGCGGCAGAACACGGTCGCGGGCGAGGTTCCGTTCTTCCTCGGCGCGGGGGCGTATCGCCATCACGTGCCCGCGAGCGTCGACCACCTGATCCAGCGCGGCGAATTCCTGACCGCCTATACGCCGTACCAGCCCGAGATCGCGCAGGGCACGCTGCAGATGCTGTTCGAGTTCCAGACGCAGGTCGCACGTCTGCTCGGCACCGATGTCGCGAACGCCAGCATGTACGACGGCTCGACCGCGTGCTGGGAAGCGATCGGCATGGCGCGGCGGATCACCAAGCGGGGCAAGGCGATCCTGTCGGCCGGGCTCCACCCGCACTATGTCTCGGTCGCGAAGACGATGGCGAAGTACACTGGCGACGTGCTCGACACGACATCGCCGTGGCTGGTGCCCGACATGGACGTGGACCGGCTAATCGAGAAGATCGACGGCGATACGTCGTGCGTGGTGGTGCAATACCCCGACATCCTCGGCCGCATCGCCGACCTGAAACCGCTCGCCGACGCGTGCCACGCCAACAAGGCGCTGCTGATCGCGGTAGTGACCGAGCCGGTGGCGCTGGGCGCTTGTCGGTCGCCCGGTGAGATGGACGCCGACATCGTCGTAGGGGAGGGGCAGTCGCTCGGCGTCGGGCTCCAGTTCGGTGGCCCCTATGTCGGTCTGTTCGGCTGCAAGGAGAAGTATGTCCGTCAGATGCCGGGGCGCCTGTGCGGCGAGACGGTCGACGCGGACGGTCGTCGCGGCTTCGTGCTGACGCTGTCGACGCGCGAGCAGCATATCCGGCGCGAGAAGGCGACCAGCAACATATGCACCAACTCCGGGCTGTGTGCGCTGGCGTTCTCGATCCACATGACGCTGCTGGGTGAGGCGGGGTTGCGGCAGTTGGCGGCGACCAATCACGCGAACGCGGTCGCGGCGGCGGAGCGACTGGCGAAGGTGCCGGGTGTCAGCCTCGTCAACCATGCCTTTTTCAACGAGTTCACGCTCGATCTGGGTCAGGAGGCGCGGCCGATCGTGCGTGCGCTCGCCGACAAGGGCGTGCTCGCGGGCGTGTCGCTCGGCCGGCTGTATCCGGGTGAGGCGGATCTCGCCAACGGGCTGGTTGTCGCGGTGACCGAAACGGTGACGCAAGAGGATGTCGAGGCGCTGGCAACCGCGCTCGAGGAGGTGTTGGCATGAGCATCAACCAGAGCGGCTGGCGGCCCGAAATGACCGTCAAGGGCACCGATGAGGCAGCCCCGACCTTCACCGGCAACAAGGCATTGATGCTGGAAGAAGCGCTGATCTTCGAGATCGGCTCGACCGAGACGACCGGGGTCGAGGTGGCAGAGCCCGTCACGGCCACGTCGCGGCTCGGCGATCTCGCACGCACCGCACCAATCGGGCTGCCCGGCCTGTCGGAGCCCGAGACCGTGCGTCACTACACGCGCCTCAGCCGGCAGAATTACGCGATCGACTTGGGCCTGTTCCCGCTCGGCTCGTGCACGATGAAGCACAACCCGCGCCTGAACGAGAAGATGGCGCGACTGCCCGGCTTCGCCGACGTCCACCCGCTGCAACCGATCGACACGGTGCAGGGAGCGCTCGGCGTCATCAACGAGCTGGCGGTGTGGCTGATCGAGCTGACCGGCATGCACGGCGTCGCGATGAGCCCCAAGGCCGGCGCGCACGGCGAATTGTGCGGCATCCTGTGCATCAAGGCGGCGCTGGAGAAGCGTGGGCAAGGCCATCGCAAGGTCGTGCTGGTGCCCGAGAGCGCGCACGGCACCAACCCGGCGACCGCCGCCTTCGCGGGCTTCCAGGTCGAGGATATTCCCGCGACCGCCGACGGCCGCGTCGACACCGCGGCGCTCAAGGCGCGGCTCGGCCCCGACATCGCAGCGGTGATGATCACCAATCCGAACACCTGCGGGCTGTTCGAGCGCGACCTGAAGGAAATCTCCGACGCGGTGCATGCGGCAGGCGGCTACGTTTATTGCGACGGCGCGAACTTCAACGCGATCGTCGGGCGCGTGCGTCCGGGTGATCTCGGCGTTGATGCGATGCACATCAACCTGCACAAGACCTTCTCGACCCCGCACGGCGGCGGGGGGCCGGGGTCGGGGCCGGTGGTGCTGTCGGAAGCGCTGGCGCCGTTCGGCCCGCTGCCGTTCACCGAGCGTCACGGCGACGGCCACATCACGTTGGTCGAGGAGGAGACGGTCGAGGATCGCCACCCCGACAGCTTCGGGCGCATGACCGCGTTCCACGGCCAGATGGGCATGTTCACGCGCGCGCTCACCTACATCCTCTCGCACGGCGCCGACGGCCTCCGCCAGGTCGCCGAGGACGCGGTGCTGAACGCGAACTACGTGCTACGCAGCCTGGAGGACGTGCTCGACGCACCGTTCGCGAAGGCGGGACCATGCATGCACGAGGCGCTGTTCTCGGACGCGAACCTCGCCGACGGTTTCTCGACGCTGGATGTCGCCAAGGGGCTGATCGACGAAGGCTTCCACCCGATGACGGTCTACTTCCCGCTCGTCGTCCACGGCGCGATGCTGGTCGAGCCGACCGAGACCGAATCGAAGGCGGCGCTAGACCAGTTCATCGGCGCGCTGCGCAGCGTGGCCGAGCGCGCCAAGGCGGGTGACGCGAGCCTGAAAAGTGCGCCGCATTTCGCCCCGCGCGCGCGGCTCGACGAGACGCTGGCGGCGCGCAAGCCCAAGCTGGTGTGGAAGGAGCCTGCTCCGGTCGCGCAAGCGGCGGAGTGAGCGACGTGCGCGCGGTGGCGATACGGCTCGCCGCCGCGCTCGCGGTCACCAGCTTGAGCGTCGTCGTGCAGGACGACCGCGGCAATGTTGCCAGCTACGGCAGCGAAGGCGGCTTGTCGCAGGTCCAGCCTCGTATCGAAGGTGGCTGGCCGGCTCCGTTCCTCGCCGACGATCCCGCGACCTCCGTGCCGCACAAGCTGGGTGCGGAAGACGTGTTTCGGCCGGGCTCGTTCATCGCCGACACGGCTTTCTGGTACCTGATCGTCGGCGCGATCGTCTGGCTGCTGCGTCGCCGCTGACCGATCAAAGCGCGGTCGCGAACGAGATGGCGCCGAGCAGCACGCCCGGCGCGTTGGCGAGCACGATCGGCCAGTCGCGCCGCGGCCGACGCAGGAACCCGTAAGCGACCCACAGGCTGCAATTGACCATCGTCGCCAGCGGCTGGATCAGCGATCCCTTCTCGCCGGCCACGTTGAGTTTGATCTGGTCGAGATAGGACAGGTACATCGCGACTGCGGTTGCCGTCGCGATCCAGCCGAGCAGGCGCAGGTGCTTGTCTTGCATCACCCACAAGCGCGCGAGCCGCCGCTTTCGTTTCGGAACAGCTCGGGTTAGCCTCGCCCCATGAACACCGCGCCGGGCAATTGGATCAGCTACGTCATCACCTTCGCGATCCTCGCGCTGGTGCTCGCATTCCGGTGGAAGCGGATGAGCCGGGCGCGGCCGTTGAAGCTCGAGCGCCTGTGGGTGTTGCCCGCACTCTATGCCGCCTTATGCATAGCCTTGTACGCGCAGCATCCCCCGCGCGGGGGATGCTGGCTGTTCTGCGCTGGCGCTCTGTTGCTAGGTGTGTTGCTTGGGTGGCAGCGCGGCAAGATGATGCGGATCGCGGTCGATCCCGACAGCCACGCGCTCAACCAGACCGGCTCACCCGCCGCGTTGCTGTTCATCGTTGCGTTGATCGCTGCGCGCAGCGGTGCGCGGGTCGCGGTTGAGCGGAGCGGGTGGGGGATCGATCCGTTTGTCGTGACCGACGTGCTGATGGCGCTCGCGCTGGGTCTGTTCACCGCGATGCGCGTCGAGATGTTCCTGCGCGGGAGGCGATTGCTGGCAGGCGCGCGGACGGCCTAGGCGATACCCTGCGCGATCGCCTGCCGCGTTTCCTCGCGCCGGCGGACATGCTCACGCCAGACGATGTACAGCCCCGAGGCGACGATCACCGGCGCGCCCACCCAGGTTGCGGGGGCGGGCAGGCGATCGAACACCAGCCAGCCGAGCAAGGTCGCCCACAGCAACGCGGTGTAATCCATCGGCACGACCGTTGAGACGGGGCCGAGCATCAGCGAGCGCGTGATCGCGATCTGCGCCGCACCACCGATCACGCCGATGCCGAGCAGGATTGCCCAGACATCGAGCGCATGCGTCTTCACCGCGAACGGGTAGGCGCAGCCGAGCGGCAGCAGCGACAGGCAAGAGAACCAGAATACGGTGGTGAGCGGCGGCTCGGTCCGCCCGATCGTGCGCAACAGGATCGACACGGAGGCGGTGCCCGCCGCGGCGACGAGCCCCGTCAGCGCACCCGCCAGCGGGAATGCCTCACCACCCGGTTGCGCGACGATCAGCACGCCGATGAAGCCGGCGAGCACCGCGGCCCAGCGCCGCACACCCGTCGGTTCGTGCAGCACCAGCGCGCCGAGTACCGTCGCAAAGATCGGCATCGAGAAGCCGATCGTCGTCGCCTCCGCGAGCGGCAGCATCGTCAGCGTCGTGAACGTCAGCGCCATCGCCGCCAGGCCAAGCACGGTGCGCAGCACGTGCGCCCCGAACCGCTGCGTCCCAAGGCTGGTGACGCCCGGTCCCGCCATGACCAGCCCGCCCACCAAAAGGGTCGCGCCGAACTGCCGCCAGAACATGATCTCCGCCAGCGATGCGCCGCGCGCCTCGGCCAGTTTGATGCCGACGTTCATCAACGCGAACAGCACGACCGACAGCAGCCTGAGCGCGATCGCGAGCAGGACGCGGTCGTGCGCGTGTCGGTCGGGGTCAGGTGGCGCCACGCGCCGCGCTTCCCCGATCGGAACACGCGGCGCAACCGGCGATCGATCGCTCAGCGCGCGCAGGTGCTCGCCGCGCTAGAATCGAGATCGAGGCACCGGCCGTCGAGCCCCGACACGGGCAGGTTGATCGTCGCCGCGAGCGTGGGGACGATGTCGACCGTCTCGACCGACAGCGGCTGCTCGAACCCGGCGATCCCACGGCGCCAGAACAGGATCGGCACACGGCGATCGTAATCCCACGGTGAGCCGTGCGTCTCGACATAGCCGGGACCGGGCTTCGCGATTGTGGTCACGCGCGGGCGCAGGAGGATGAGGAAGTCGCCCGAGCGCGCCGGGTCGAACGAGGCGCGCGCACGCTCGGCAAGCGTCCAGGCCTCGGGCGGGGTGGTCGGCATCGGCGTCGCCATGATCTGCTGGCGCGTCAGCGCGGCGGCGACCTGCGGCTGGGCTGAAAAGCGCTTCACGGCTTCCGCGATCACCGCAGGCCGGCGCGCAGCGGGCACGTCGTCGGCGACGTAGACGTCCCCTTCGCTGGCGAGCAGCACCGGCCCCGTCAGCCCCATATCGCGGCCGATCGCGGCGCCGATCGCCTTGGCGGTCACGTCGGCGTTGACGCGTGCCTCCATCGGCATCGCGCGCTGCTGCTGCCGTTCGGTCATGTCGTGCGCGCCGTGATCGGCGGTCAGCACGACCTCGTAATCGAGCCCCCATTGGTCGAGCTGCGCGAGAAAGCCGCCGAGCGAATGGTCGAGCTCGTTCATCTGGATGCACATTTCCGACCCCTGCGTGCCGAAGGTGTGGCCGATGTAATCGGTCGCCGAGGCGCCGACCGAGATGATGTCGGTCTGCGGTCCGCGGCCGAGCTTCATGTCGCCGATCAGGGCGGCGGCGAGCGCGAATACCGCGCCGTCGCTCGCGGGCGAGGCACGGAACGCCTTGGTGTCGCCCGCGGCGCGCTCGAACCGCCCGGTGCCGAGCGTCTGGTCGCCGACCTGCACCGGCCGCGCGATCGACTGGCAATAGGCCGGCAGTTCGAGCCCAGCCTGCGGACGGGCGAGCAGCGCGGTCACGGCGGCATTGGCGCGCTCGACCGCCGCCGGGGCCTTGCGCCCGGCAAAGGAGATGAAGTCCTTGCCGCCCCAGAACCAGAGCTCGTCGACCTTATGCCCGCCCATCATGATTGCGGCGCGGTCCTTGCCCGCGACCGAGACGACGCGGGTGCGGGGATCGCGCGCCTTCATCATTTCGCCGAGCGTCGGCACCTTCAGGTGGACGTTGCTCGGCACGTATTTCTCGTGATCGCTGCCCGCCGCGCGCTCATCCTCGGCGCAATAGACCTGCTTGTCCTCGCGGCCCGCCTTTTGGTCGATCCAGGTGTTGGCGACGATCCCGGTATGTGCCGGGCGCATGCCCGTCAGGATCGTCGAATGGCCCGGGCACGTCTCGGTCGCGGCGTGGCTCTGGTAGCCCGATGGGAACACCGCGCCGGTCAGCAGCCGCGCGAAGCCGTCGGTGAAATGGTTGCGATACTGCGCGAACAGGTCGGCGGAGAATTGGTCGACCGAGATCGCGACGATCAGCTTGGGCGGCGTGCGCGGCGCGGCGGGTGCGGCGCCCTCGCTCTTCGGCGCAACCGGCGGCGCGGCGGGCGTGGCCTCTCGTGCCTCGCGCGAGTTTTGCGCGGTGGCCGGCAAGGTCAGCGCGGAGGAGAGGAGCAGCGCGGCGGCGAGGGCTTTCATGCGGGTACCTTGATGGAGGCGGGGGTGCAAAACGGGGGTCGCCCGGCTATGAGCCGGGGTCGATGGTCAGGCAAGCTGTGCGCGCGGCGCTTTTCATTCTGATGACGCTGGCGGCGGCGCTGTCACCGACGGCGTGGGCACAGGCGCCGGGCGCCAAACACATCCGCTTGAACCTGGTCGCCGAGAGCGACCATCCGCGCGCGGGCTCGACCGTGCGGATGGCGTTCGAGGCGGTGCCGGAGGCGGGCTGGCACGGTTACTGGAAGAATCCGGGCGATGCGGGCGTCGAGACGCAGGTTGCGTGGACGCTGCCCGCGGGGGCGAGCGCCGGGCCGCTGCGCTATCCGGTACCGGGGCGGCTGCTGATCGCGGGGCTGATGAACTACGTCTACGAGCGACCGTTCGCGCTGCTGGCGGACGTGATGCTGCCCGCCGGGCTCCAGCCGGGCACGCGCGTGCCGATCGCGGCGAAGCTCACCTATCTCGTCTGCACTGAGCAGATCTGTGTGCCCGAGCAGCAGAAGGTCGCGAGCAGCGTGACGATCGGTGACGGCGCAGTGTCGCCCGCGCGCCGCGCCGCCTTCGACGCTCACGCACGCGCGATCCCGCGTCCGCTCGGTTCGCCGGCCACCTATCAGATCGAGCAGGGACGCCTGCGGCTCGCAATTCCCTTTCCCGCCGGCGCCGCGCTTGCGCAAGCGTGGTTCTACCCCGCGACGACCGGCGTCATCGACATGGCCGCGCCGCAGACGGTGACGCGCGACGGCGACCGCGTCGTGATCGAGACCAAGCCCGCGGCGACGGCTCCGACCGGCAAGATCGAGGGCGTGCTGGGCACCACCGACGGGCAGGGGTTCGCGCTGTCGGCGACACCGGGGACGGTGGCAGCAGCGCGGAACGGCGGCGGCGTGTGGGCGGCGGCGTTGCTCGCCTTTGGCGGCGCGCTGCTCGGCGGATTGCTGCTCAACGTCATGCCGTGCGTGTTCCCGATCCTGAGCCTGAAGGCGCTAAGCCTCGCCAAATCGGGCGAGAGCGAGCGCGGCGCGCGGGTGGAAGCGTTGGCCTATACCGCGGGCGTGGTGCTCGTCTGCCTCGCACTCGGCGGCGTGCTGATCGCGCTCAGGGCCGGTGGGGCGAGCGCGGGCTGGGCGTTCCAGTTGCAGGACCCCCGCGTTGTCGGCGTGCTGCTGATCCTGGTCGCCGCGATCGCGCTCAACCTGGCGGGATTGTTCGAATTGCCGACGCCACGCTTCGCGAGTGCTGGCGGCGTTGGCGGCGCGTTCATGACCGGGGCGCTCGCCGCGTTCGTCGCGACGCCGTGCACGGGGCCGTTCATGGGCGCGGCGCTGGGCGCGGCGCTGGTGCTGCCCGCGGCGGCGGCGATGGCGGTGTTCGCGGGGCTGGGGATCGGCATCGCGCTGCCGTTCCTGCTGATCGGCTTCGTGCCCGCGCTGAGACGCCGCCTGCCGCGACCAGGCGCGTGGATGCAACGGCTGCGCCACATCCTGTCGGTGCCGATGTTCCTGACCGCGCTCGCGCTCGCCTGGGTGCTCGGGCGGCAGGCCGGGGTCGACGGCATGACGCTGGGGCTGGCGGCGGTGCTGCTGGCGAGCCTGGGCCTGTGGTGGACCGGGCGGCGGCAGCATGGCGGGCGCGAGCGTGCCGGACTGCCCGCCGGGATCGCGCTCGCACTGGCGCTCGCGGGGGTAATGCTCGTTCGTGCAGCGCCCAGCGGGGCCGCCAGCGTCGCCGCACTGCCCGGCGCCGAACCGTTCAGCGAGACACGGCTCGCCGCGTTGCAGGCTGAGGGCCGACCGGTATTCGCCTATTTCACCGCCGACTGGTGCCTGACGTGCAAGGTGAACGAGAAAGCGGCGATCGAGACGCAGGCGGTGGCCGACGCGTTCAAGCGCGGCAAGGTTGCGGTACTGGTCGGCGATTGGACCGACGGCGACCCGACGCTCGGACGCTTCATCGAGCGGCACAACCGCGCCGGCGTGCCCTTGTACCTGTGGTACGGCGAGGGTGCGCGGGAGCCGCGCGTGCTGCCGCAGATCCTCACCAAAGCGACGCTGACCGACCTGGCGACCTGAGGCTATTATCCTGCCTGCTCTTGTGCAGTGCAGCTTTGTTCCCCAGCATGCGGCCAAATCGCTGCGGGAGCGTTACGACCTCATGGGGACACCGGCATTCGACGAGATCATGGGACCACCCGAGCGCGAGGGGGCCCGAGGCGAACTGGTCGACCTATGCCATTGGCTGCAAGCCACCCCGGCCGAAGAGCTGCGCCGCCGCCAGGAAGCGGCCGAGACGACGTTCCGGCAACTCGGCATCACCTTCGCGGTCTACGGCGACAGCGACGCGTCCGAACGCATCATTCCGTTCGACATCGTGCCGCGCATCTTTCTCGCGCGCGAATGGGCGCGTTTGTCGGAAGGGCTGATCCAGCGCGTCGAGGCGATCAACGCGTTCCTGCACGACATCTACGGTGAGCGCCGTATCCTCAAGGAGGGCGTGCTGCCCGAGGACCTGATCCTCGGCAACGCGCAATTCCGGCCCGAGATCGCCGGCATCCGCCCGCCGCACGACGTGTGGGCGCACATCTGCGGGATCGACCTGGTCAGGACCGGCCCCGACGACTTCTTCGTGCTGGAGGACAACGCCCGCACGCCCTCGGGGGTCAGCTACATGCTGGAGAATCGCGAGGCGATGGTGCGGCTGTGTCCCGAGCTGTTCTCGCAATTCCGCGTCGCCGCCGTCGACAGCTATCCCGACATGCTGCTCGAGACGATGCGGTCGGTGTCCCCGCGCGGCTGCGGGCAGAACCCGACCTGCGTCGTGCTGACGCCGGGCCACTATAATTCGGCCTATTACGAGCACAGCTTCCTCGCCGACTCGATGGGGGTCGAACTGGTCGAGGCGGCCGATCTCGTCGTCGACGACGACGTCGTCTACATGCGGACGATCGCGGGGCGGGTGAAGGTCGACGTGATCTATCGCCGCGTCGACGACGATTTTCTCGATCCGATCGTTTTCCGCCCCGATTCGATGCTGGGCGTGCCCGGGCTGATCGCCGCCTATGCCGCCGGCAATGTCGCGATCATCAACGCACCGGGCAACGGTATCGCCGACGACAAGGCGATCTACAGCTACATGCCCGAGATCGTGCGCTTCTATTCGGGCGGCGAGGCGAAGCTGCCCAACGTCGAGACGTGGCGCTGCCGCGAGCCGCAGGCGCTCAAATACGTGCTCGATCACCTGAACGAACTCGTCGTCAAGCTGGTCGACGGATCGGGCGGCTACGGGATGCTCGTCGGGCCGACCGCATCTCGTGACGAGATCGAGCGCTTCCGCGCCGCGCTCGTCGCCGAACCGCACCGCTATATCGCGCAGCCGACGCTGGCGCTCTCGACCGTCCCGACGCTCGCCGACGCGGGGCTCGCGCCGCGCCACGTCGACTTCCGCCCGTTCGTGCTGACGGGATCGAAGGGGGTGAAGGTCGTGCCCGGCGGTCTCACCCGCGTCGCGCTCAAGGAAGGATCGCTGGTCGTCAACTCGAGCCAGGGCGGCGGCACCAAGGATTCGTTTGTACTGATGGACGATGCCAAGGCGATGACGCAGACGATGGGCGGCATGACGCAGTCGATCGGACCGGACGGGATGGTCCAGACGCTCGGCGGCGCCGACCTGACGCGGGAGGTGCGCTGATGCTCAGCCGGACCGCCGCGTCGCTCTACTGGCTCGGGCGCTATCTGGAGCGTGCCGATTTCATCGCGCGACTGGTCGAGGCCACGGTGCGCCTCGACGTGCTGTCGTCGCGGCCCGCGGGCGAGGCGGCGTGGCGTTCCGCGCTCGCCGTGACCGATACGGAGGCGGCGTTCGAGGCGAGCGGCGCGCCGCTGACGCGCGAGGCGGTGGTCGGCTTCCTCATCACCGATGCGACCCATCCCGGATCGATCCTCCGCTGTCTCGCCGCCGCGCGCGACAACGCGCGCGCGGTCCGCACTGCGCTCAGCCGCGAGGCGTGGAGCGCGATCAACAGCGCGTGGCTGATCTTCGACCGCCGCATGTCGCCACTCGACTCGGTCGCGACCCTGGGGCTGGTCGACAAGGTCAAGGCGGAGACGCGCGGGTTCGAGGGCGCGGTGCACCGCATGCTGCGCAATCAGACGACGCTGTTTATCCGCCTGGGTCAGGTGATCGAGCGTGCCGACGACACCGCGCGGCTGCTCGACGTCAAATACCATCTGTTGCTGCCCGCGGGCGAGCCGGTCGGCGGTACGGTCGACCGCGATCAGTGGACCACGATCCTGCAGACGGTGTCGGCGGTGACCGCCTATCGCTGGCTCTACAATGACGGATTGCAGCCCGCGAACGTCATCGACCTGCTGCTGAGCCGCACCGAGTTGCCGCGCAGTCTGGCGGGATCGATCGATGAAACGGTGTCGATCCTGAACGCGCTCGCCAAGTCGCTCGGCGGGCAGGGCGAGGCCGACCGGATGGCGCGCGGGCGGCACCAGCGTACGCTCCACACGCGCACCGGCGACGTGATCGCCTCTGGGCTGCACCAGCATCTGGAGGCGCTCATCACCGAGAATGATCAGCTGCACGCGGCGATCGGCCGCCAGTTCAAGTTCAACTGAGATGCGGCTGTCGATCGATCATCGCACGACGTATCGCTTCAGCGAGCCGCAGGCGCGCGTCGTGCAGCTGCTGCGCATGACGCCGCGCAACACGCACGACCAGATCGTCGCCGACTGGCACATCGCGCTCGACTGCGACGCGCGGATCACCGAGGGGCAGGACGGGTTCGGCAACGCGACCACGATGCTCTACATCGACGGCCCGATCGAGCGGATCGACCTGTCGGTGACGGGCGAGGTGGTGACCAGCCACTCCGACGGCGTGCTGCACGGCACGCTGGAGCCGCTGCCCGCGCGACTGTTCCTGCGCGACACGCCGATGACGCGCGCGGACGCCGCGATCACGGAGTTCGCGCGGGACGTGCTGGGTGAAGAGCCGGGCACAGTAGCGGCGCTCCACCGCCTCAATCGTGCGGTCGGCGAACGGTTCACGCTGGCGCGGGGACGGCCCGAGGCGGGGCTGACGGTCGCGGACGCGTTCGCGCGTGAAACCGCGACCGCGCGCGACCTGGCGCACGTCTTCGTTGCCGCGGCGCGCGCGTGCGGCGTGCCCGCGCGATACGTTTCAGGCTATTGCGACCGCCACGACGGCGATCGTCCGGCGCCGCACGGCTGGGCCGACGCGTGGATCGACGGCCTCGGCTGGGTCGGGTTCGACCCGATGCTGCGTCTGTCGCCCGAGGAGCACCACGTTCGCGTCGCGGTCGGCTTCGATTCGGTCGGCGCCTCGCCGGTGGCGGGAACGCGGATGGGCGAGGGAGACGAGTGCCTTGACGTGGCGGTCAACGTCACTCGCGAGGGCTGAGGCTCAGGCGGGCTGGGTGACCCGCGCCGAGGCCGGTTCGATCGCCTCGTCTTCCAGCAGCGACCAGCCGCGCGGGCCGAGAACCTCGATCGGGCGATAACGCGTCTTGTACGCCATTCGCGCCGACCCCTTCACCCAGTAACCCAGATAAACATAGTCGAGCCCGGCCTCGCGCGCGCGCTGGATATGATCGAGGATGATCATGTTGCCCAGACCCGGCCACGCCTTGTCGTCGGGATCGAAGAAGCTGTAGATCATCGACAAGCCGTCGGCCTGCCGGTCGGTCAGGCAGGCGCCGATCAGCTGCCCCGGCGTATCGCCATCGGCCGGTGTGCGATATTCGACGATGACCGAGTTGACGGGCGATTGCTCGACCATGTCGGCATAGTCCATCTCGTCCATGCCCACCATGCCGCCGGTTGGGTGACGCGCAGCGAGGTAGCGGCGCAGCAGCTGATACTGCTCGTCGGTCGCCCAGGGACGACAGGCGCTGATCTCAACCTGGCCGTGGCGGCGCATCAGCTTGCGCTGCGTCGCATTGGCGCGGAACTCGCGTGCCAGCACGCGCACCGACACGCACGCCGCGCATCCCGCGCAAGACGGACGATAGGCGACCGACTGGCTGCGACGGAAACCGATCCGCCCGAGCGCGTCGTTCAGCTCGGCCGCGTGCGGACCCGCCAGCTCGGTAAACACCTTCCGCTCCTGCCGCCCGGGCAGGTACGGGCACGGCTGCGGGCTCGTCACGAAGAAGCGCGGAAAACGGAAGGGCGCGGTCACCGCCGACGATTCTCCAATGGGGCGTGGTCCTGAACGCCCATGTCACGCATATGAATCGCGGATGCCACGGTGAAAAGCGGCTTTACCACGATTGTGGGTTAACGCGGCCTCGGCGCTACAGCGCGAAAGGTTCAGGCGAGCTCGACCGCGCTCACCTCATAGCCCGCACCACGCAGTGCGGCGACCAGCGTGTCGAGATGCGCGCGGTCACGCGCCTCGCACTCGATGTCGGTGATCAACCCCTTCGCCGGCAGCGTGGTGAACACGCGCTGGTGGTAGACTTCGATGATGTTGATGCGTTCCTGGTCGAAGATACGCGCGACGTTGAACAACGCGCCGGGCTGATCCTGCAACCGGATGCGCAACCGCGCGAGCCGGCCCGACCGCGCGAGGTCGCGCAGCAGCACGTTGGCGAGCAGCCGCGTGTCGATGTTGCCGCCGCACAGCACGACGCCGACGGTCCGTCCCTTGAACCGGTCGGGATGCTGGAGCAGCGCGGCGAGCCCGGCCGCACCCGCGCCCTCCACCACGGTCTTCTCGATCTGGAGCAGCAGGCTGACCGCTTCCTCCAAACTCCGCTCGGACACGAGCACGATGTCGTCGACCAGCTCGCGCACCATCATCGAGGTGATGCCGCCCGGCTCCTTGACCGCGATACCCTCCGCCAGCGTATCGCCCGCGCAGGGCATCGTCGTGCCGTTCACGCGGTTGTACATCGAGGGGTAGAGTTCGGCCTCGACACCGACGACCTCGATCGCGCGATCGGCGCCGCGCGCGACGGTCGCCATGCCCGAGATCAGCCCGCCGCCGCCGATCGGCACCACCAGCGTGTCGATCTCGGGTACGTCGGCCAGCATCTCGACCGCGACCGTGCCCGTACCCGCGATGATGCGCGGATCGTCGAACGGGTGGACGAAAGTGTAGCCATGCTCCGCCTCGAGCACGCGCGCGTGCGCGTAGGCGGCGTCGAACGTCTCGCCCTCCAGGATCACGGTCGCGCCGTGGCCCTTGGTCTGCGTCACCTTCACGATCGGCGTGTTGCGCGGCATCACGATCGTTGCCGGCACGCCCAGGCGGTTGGCGTGATAGGCGAGCCCCTGCGCGTGGTTGCCCGCCGACGCCGCGATCACGCCCTTGGCGCGCGCCTCGTCGGAGAGTTGCAGCAGCGTGTTGAGTGCCCCGCGCTCCTTGTAGGCGGCGGTGAACTGGAGGTTCTCGAACTTTAGATACACGGTCGCGCCGGTCAGTTCGCTGAGTGTGCGGCTGATCAGCGTCGGCGTGCGCACCACCTGATCCTCGATCCGCCGGTGCGCCGCGGCGACATCGGCGCAGGTGACGGGGAGCGTAGTGCCAGAGGACGGGGTGGCGGATGCGAACTGGGTGGCCATCCACGCGCCGTAGCGGAATGCGCGGGCGAGAGGAACACCTGCGGTATTTGGCCGCACATGGTAGGGGAACGCGACCCGTCACCTCGGCATTGAAGAACGAGTGCAGCGCTACTTCTTCTCGCTTCGGATCGCAGCTTTGGTGATCGTCGCCGGCATCGCCTACGCCTCGCTCGACCTTTGGTGGCACGGCTTCGTGGTGGTGCGCGATCCCCGGCATTTGGTCGCCGCCGTCGCGATCGAGGGCGACGGACAACGCCGCCCGATGCGCGCCTACTCGACGGGATATTGGGTGGCTCGCCCGACGATCGACGGCGTGCTCAGCATCACCTGCCGCAACGGTGTTCAGGTCCACCGCGGCGACGTTCAGCCGGGCCGGCAGCTCGCCTACACCGTGTCGCGTGACGATTGCGCGCGCACACGTTGACCCACGCTGGCCCATCCATATCCGACCTTGCTAAGGACCGACGCATGAAGATCGCATTTATCGGCACCGGCGTCATGGGTGCCCCGATGGCGCGCCATCTGGCGGACGCCGGGCACGACGTGACCGTGTTCAACCGCACCCGGGCGAAGGCGGAGGCGACCGGGCTGTCGGTCGCCGATACGCCCGCCGCCGCGGCGAAGGACGCGGATGCAGTGATCACCTGCGTCGGCAACGACGACGATCTCGAGGCGGTGACGCTGGGCGAGAACGGCGCGTTCGCCGCGATGCGCGACGATGCGGTGTTCATCGACCACACCACCGTCTCGGCGGCGATCGCACAACGGCTGGCGGGTACGCGCGCGCTGGTCGTCGACGCGCCGGTCTCGGGCGGGCAGGCGGGCGCGGAGGCAGGCAAGCTGTCGATCATGTGCGGCGGCACCGCGGAGGCGATGGCGAAGGCCGAACCCGTCATGCAGGCCTATGCGGCGCGCATCGTCCACGTCGGCGCGGCGGGCGCAGGGCAGCAGACCAAGATGGTCAACCAGATTTGCATCGCGGGCGTGTTGCAGGGGGTGAGCGAGGGACTGCGCTTCGCGCAGAAGAGCGACCTCGATCTCGCCAAGGTGCTGGAAGCGATCTCGTGCGGGGCGGCGCAGAGCTGGCAGATGGTCAACCGCTGGCAGTCGATGAGCGAGGACCGCTTCGACTTTGGCTTCGCAATTGACTGGATGCGCAAGGACTTGGGGCTCGCGCTCGACGAGGCGAAGCGGATCGGCGCGACGCTGCCGGTCGCGGCGCTGGTGGACCAGTTCTACGCTGAGGTGCAGGCGATGGGCGGTGCACGCCAGGACACCAGCGCGCTGGTCAGGCGACTGCCGAAATAGGCAGAGTTAGGCACGGCCGACACCTACCGCACCGCGAATGTCGCGCGGTATGCCGGCTTCACCGTCGCCAGGATCGCAGGGCTGACCGGCAGCGTGACCTCGTACGCACCCTCGGCGTAGGAACCGGCGACATACGGGTCTGCGATCAGCCCGATGCGGTTGATCCGCTGTCGATCGGTCGAGCCGAGCAGCAGCGTCAGCTCGTCCAGCGTCGGACATTTCGCGAACGTGTCGCTCGTGTCCTTGTAGGGGGCGAGGCGGCGGGTGCGTTCCGCCTTCAATCGCGCGCAATATGTCGGCGCGATTACGCGCTGGAGCGCAGCCTTCGAGGTGAAGACCTGCTTCGGATCGATCGCTAAGCCGCGGGCCTTGTCCCACAGCAACGCGCCCGACGACGGATTGCCGTGCGCACCGCCGGTGAACTCGTACGCATCGGACGACAGGCTCAGGAAGCGCGGCGTGTTCGTCACCACCTTCCACGTCTTCTCGGTATCGTAAGCACGGAACGGAAAGCTGCCGTTCTTCGACTCGTGGCGTGCGGCGGCGGCATCGCGCGCGGTGGCGGCGCGCATTGCCTTTTCCTCCGCTTCCAGCTTGGCGCGCAGACGTGGGATCGCCGCCGCCTCCGCCGGGTAGCGGTAGGCGAAGGTGTAATCGGCCGTCTTGACCGACTCCGCCGCCGCCACGCTGGTCGCCATGACCATTACCGACACCATCACCAGAACCCGCATCGCCCGCTCTCGCCAAAGTTGCCTTCGCATCATACAGCGTGACGTATGTACGCCAGCTGTCGTTCCCGCCTTCCGCTCCTCGCCTGCGCCGCGGCGCTCGTCGCGGCCACCCCCGCCTTCGCCGATGCGCTGATCGACAATGTGCAGGGCGTGACGCTCGACAAACAGGGCCGCACGATCCGCTTCAAGGCGATGGTGATCGACAAGGCCGGTCGCGTCGTCCGGCTGGTCGCGCCCGACGAGCAACCGCCCAAGCGGACGAAGAAGAACCCGGGGCCGGTGTACGACTGGCGCGCCGACATGAAGGGACGCGTGCTCGTCCCCGGCATGATCGACGCGCACGGCCACGTGATCGAACTGGGGCTACAGGCGCTGACGCTCGATCTGTCGGACACGACCTCGCTGGAGATGGCGAAGGCGAAGATCGCTGCCTACGCCAAGGGGAACCCCGAACGGCAGTGGATCATCGGTGCGGGCTGGAACCAGGAGAAATGGGGGCTGGGTCGCTTCCCGACCGCGGCCGACCTCGACGGCGTCGTCTCCGATCGGCCGGTGTACCTGACGCGCGCCGACGGCCATGCCGCCTGGGCGAACAGCGCCGCGATCCGCGCCGCGAAGATCACCGCCGCGACCGCTGCCCCCAACGGCGGTCGGATTGAGAAGACCGCCGGTGGCGCCCCCGCGGGCGTGTTCGTCGACGCGGCGACGCAATTGTTCGACCGCGCGGTGCCGCCGGTATCGGCGAAGGACCGCACCGCCGCGTTCCTCAAGGCGCAGCAGATCCTGCTCGGCTACGGCGTCACCGCGGTCGCCGACATGGGGACAACGATCGACGACTGGATGACCTATCGCCGCATGGGCGACATCGGCGCGCTGCGCGTGCGGATCATGTCCTACGGCCACGGCATCGACACCACGGTGATGATCGGCGGCACCGGCCCGACCCCGTGGCTGTACGACGACCGGCTGCGGTTGGAGGGGGTCAAGATCTACGCCGACGGCGCGCTCGGCTCGCGCGGGGCGTGGTTGAAGGTGCCCTACGCCGATGCAGCCGGAAACCGCGGGCTGGGCTTCCTGACTGACGACCAGTTGCAGAACACGATGAGCCGCGCGGCGATGGACAATTACCAGGTCGCGGTCCACGCGATCGGCGACCGCGCCAACCAGCAGGTGCTCGACGCGATAGCCGAGCTGTCGCAGACCTACAAGGGCGATCGGCGCTGGCGGATCGAGCACGCGCAGGTGGTCGATCCCGCCGACCTGCCGCGTTTCGGCAAGAACGGCATCATCGCCTCGATGCAGCCGACGCACGCGACCGGCGACCGCGTGATGGCGGAGGCGCGGCTGGGCGAAGCGCGGCTGGCGGGGGCCTATGCATGGCGCACGATGCTGGCGAACGGTGCGGCGCTTGCCTTCGGATCGGACTTCCCGGTGGAGCGGCCCGATCCCTGGGCCGGATGGGCGGCGGCGTTCACGCGCACCGATGCGAGCGGGCAGCCCGCGGGCGGCTGGCGTCCGCAGGAGGCGGTGACGCGCGAGCAGGCATGGTGGGCGTTCACCGGGGGTGCTGCCTATGCCGGGTTTGCTGAGGGCAAGTTCGGCAATCTCGCGCCCGGGCAGAAGGCCGACTTCGTGATCGTCGATCGCGATCCGACCACCGCTGCCCCGGCCGAGCTGCGCGGTACGCAGGTGCTGCAGACCTGGATCGGCGGCGAGAAGGCGTGGGAGCGCAAGTAGCGCCTCGCTTCAAAGACAACACAGAAGGAGAAGACGGATGTCGGATACGTTCACGGGCCTCGAACTGCGCTCGACCGCCAAGGAGGACGGTACGCTGGTGCTCGATCTGGCGGAAACGACGCTGACCGCGCCGAGTGAGGGCGAGATCGTCGTCTGTGTCGAGGCCGCGCCGATCAATCCGTCCGACCTCGGCCTGCTGCTCGGACCCGCGGACGTGTCGACGCTGCAAACGTCGGGAAGCAAGGATCGCCCGACCGTCACGTTCCAGATCGCACCGGCGCGGCAGGGCGGGGTGCGTGCGCGGCTCGGCCAGTCGCTGCCGGTCGGTAACGAGGGCGCGGGCACCGTCGTCGCGGCAGGCGCGGGTGCGGAAGCGTTGATGGGTCGCCGCGTCGGCATGATGGGCGGCGCGATGTACGCGCAGTACCGCAAGCTCAAGGCGCGCGACGTGGTGCCGCTGCCCGATGGTGCGAGTGCGGCCGACGGCGCGTCGATGTTCGTCAACCCGCTGACCGCATTGGGCTTCGTCGAGACCGCACGGATGGAGGGGCACAAGGGCGTAGTCCACACCGCCGCGGCGTCGAACCTTGGGCAGATGCTGCAGAAGATCTGCCTCGCCGACGGCATGCCGCTGGTCAACATCGTCCGCTCGGAGGAACAGGCGAAGATCCTGACCGACATCGGCGCCAAATATGTTCTGAACAGCAAGGACGGGGATTTCCGCCGCAAGCTGGTCGACGCGATCGCGGAAACGCAGGCGACGGTCGCGTTCGATGCGATCGGCGGCGGGACGCTCGGCAGCGACATCGTGCAGGCGATGGAACAGGCCGCGGCGCGCAACATGACCGAGTTCAGCCGCTACGGCTCGGACAGCTTCAAGCAGCTCTACATCTACGGCGCGCTCGACCTGTCGCCGACGACGCTCAACCGGCTCGCCTTCGGGTTCCAGTGGAGCGTGTCGGGCTGGCTGCTGACTCCGTTCATGAAGCGCGCCGGGGCCGAGGTGGTGGGGCGCATGCGGCAGCGCGTCGTCGACGAACTGACCACCACCTTCGCCAGCAACTACACGCGCACGATTGGCCTCGCCGAAGCGCTCGATCCCGAGGTCATCCGCGCCTACGACCGCAAGGCGACCGGAGAGAAGTACCTGATCGACCCGACGCGCTGAGTGTCTCGGTCGCCGCCGGCACCGGGCGGCGACCGCGCCTAGTCGTCGGCGCCGAGTGCGCGTTTGCCGGCCTCGACTTCCTCGTCGCTCGGCGGGACGGGCAGTTCCTCACCCGGTGCCAGCGCGTCGTCGGGGATGCCCGGCCCCATGCTGGAGATGCTTTCTCCCAGCGGACGGCCGTTCGGACCGTCGCTGATCTTGCTGCGATCGTCATTGCTCATGCCGACGACAGCGCGTCGTGCGCGCGATCGTTCCCGTCAGCGAAGCGCGCGCACCGCCGGCGTATCGAGGCAGCGCAGCATCGCGTCGCGCGTCATCGCCGGCGCGGGCGCACGCGATGCCGCGGGCGCAATCTCCTGCGCCTGTCCGAGCGGTACCGGATCGAACCCGCGTTCGCCGACGCAGCGGGTCGCGGCGGCCAACATCCTGGGCGGCGTGTCATAGCCTTCGTACGACAGCCGGAACGTGCCCCAATGGATCGGGATCGCGCGCGCGGCACCCAGCCGCTGATTGACGAGCGCGGCCTCGGCCGGGCCGATGTGGCTGCCCGACGACATCTGTCCGGGTGCGAAGCGGAACGCGCCGATCGGGATCAGCGCGAGCCGGATCGGCCCCAGCGCCGCGGCCTCGCCTGGCCAGCGCCCGTCGCCGAACCCGGTGTCGCCGGCGAAGAACAGGTTGCCGCCGCTCGGGAAACGCACGACGAAACTGGACCAGAGCGCGCGATTGCGGTCGGTGAACCAGCGGCTGCCCCAGTGATGGTTGCGCGTGACCGCGACCTCGACACCCGGACGAACGCGCACGCGACCGCCCCAGTCGAGCGCGGTCGCCCTCGCGCCAGTCTGCGCGATCACGCTATCGTTGCCGAGGCTGGTGACGATGCGCGGGTGGTCGCGCTGCCACAATCGTTTCAGCGCGGCCTTGTCGAGATGGTCGTAATGATTGTGGCTGACGAGCACGAGGTCGATCCGCGGCAGGTCGTCGAACGCCACCGCGGGGCGTGCGACCCGCTTCGGCCCGAACCCGAACGGCCCGGCGCGCTCGGCATAGATCGGATCGGTCAGGATGTTCAGCCCGTGCGTCTGCACCAGCACGGTGGCGTGGCCGATCCAGGTCGCGACCATCCGATCGCCCTCGACATGCGCCGCCGGCTTGCTCGCGCGCACGGGCACGCTGGTCGGCCACGCCGGTCGGCCGTCATCGCCGGTCAGTTGTCGCCACAGGAACCCGCCGCGACTGCCGCCGCCGGGCGTACGTGCAGTGTCCTCGCCATCGGGGTTGAAGAAGCGCGCGCCGTCGAAATGCCCACTCTCCGGCCCTTCATAATAGAGCCGATCGAGGAAGCGCGGCACGATCGTGATCGCGAGGCCTGCCGCCGCGACGATCAGCAGCAGCGCGCCCAGCGCAACTTTCAACACTCTTGTCACGTCGCGCCCATCCGATGATTGATCTTCCCCAACGCGCCCGTCTCGTAAGCGGACCCGTCAGCGCAGCAATTCGTCGCGGATGCGGATCGCGCGCAGCGATACCCGCACCTCGATCATGAACGCGACCAGGCTCGCGATCAGCAGCAGCATCGCCAGGATGAATCCGGCTGCGACATATTGGCCGATGTGGAATTTCAGCAGCGCCGCGATGAACAGCAGCGCGACGACGACGCAGGTCATCACTGCACTCGACACCCCCATCAACAGCGCGGCGTTGATGATGCCGATGCGTTTGTTGAGCAGCCGCAGCTCGGTAACGTGGCGGTCGTGCTCGTGACCGGTCGAGCGCGGGTGCAGCACCTCGAGCGCGCGGGCGCGGTCGACGACGCGCGACAGCCGGCCCGCCAGCACGTTGAGCAACGCGCCGATGCCCGCGAGCATGAACACGGGACTAAGCGAGACCTGGATCGTCTCGGCGATGGTCGATACGGCGGGGGAGTAAAGCGGCATCGTCTCAGGTCCTTGCCGTATTCGTATCACGCGCGCCGGTCAGGATCGCCTCCACCGCGTCGAGCAATCCGGCCAGCGCGCCCGCGCGGCTCCAGAAATGATGGTCGCCGCTACCCCGCCGGTCGAGCGACGCCTCGCGCGCGGCGACCAGGGTCTGGAGCGACAGGCTGGCGAACAGGATGCGCTGGTTGATCGTCGCGGCGGGCAGGGGGGCGAGCAGGCGGTGGACGTGCGCGACGAAGCGGCGGAATCCGTCGGAATGTTTGGGCACGGTGTCGCGGAACAGCGCGCGCCGTTCGTTCTGCACGTTGACGATGAAGCGGAAATACGTCTCGTGCTCGCCGGTCGGGCCGCTGAACGCGACAATCGGCAGCACCATCGCGCGCACCACGTCGCGCAAGCTTGGCGTACCCTCAGCCTCCAGCGCGTCGAACATCTCGCGGCGCCCGGCATCGATCAGGGCCGCGCCGTCGACCAGCAACTCGCGCAGCAGATCATCCTTGCTGCCGAAATGATAGTGGACGGCGGCGGCGTTGCGCTGACCGGCTGTCTCGACCACTTCGCGCATCCCGACCGCCGCGATCCCGCGCTCGGCAAACAGCCGGCGCGCGGCGCGCTTCAACTCGTTGCGGGTCGTGTTGCCGCGGGTGGCGGGCGGGGTGATCGCGTGCATCACCCGCCAGCATCGACGAACGCGCGCGCGACGGCAAGCGCGTGGGCGCGGGAACGTCGCCGGCGCCGAGGCGCTTGAGCCTCTAGGAAGTAGGGTGCGCGGCAATGGGCTATGTGTGGATGATCCTGGCGGGCGCGTTCCTGGTGAACTGCGTGCCGCATCTCACCGCGGGACTGCGCGGCGAGGCGTTTCCGACGCCGTTCGCGAAGCCGCCCGCGCGTGGATTGTCGAGCCCGCGCACCAACATGCTGTGGGGTAGTGGCAATCTGGCGGTCGGGTTGATGCTGGCGCGGACCGGCTGGCCGATGCTCGCGCCCGAGGCGGCACTGGCGACCTCGGCGGTCGGCTGGCTGCTGCTCGGCTGGTACCTTGCCGGGCATTTCGGCGCGGTCAGGGCCGAGCGGGCGCGTCGGGATTTAGCGCTTCTCGGCGGCGAGGCGGCTGATTAGGATCGCGCTGCGCGTTGCCTGACGCGGCAGGCTCGACAGGTCGATCCACTCACCCTCGGCATGCGCGCCGCCGCCCGACGCACCCATGCCGCCCAGCGTATCGGCATCGGCCGCGACAAAGCTGGAATCGGCCGCACCGCGCTTCGCCGGATCGTATTCGGGCATTTCGGGCAGCGACAGGTCGCGGTTGACCCTGTTCAGCCGTGCCAGCAGCGCGCGATTGCCCGCGGTCGGCGCCATCGGCGGATAACCGTCGGAGAAGGTGATCGTGGCGTTGGTGCGCGGCAGGTGTCGCGCGACGATCGCCCGCATCCGCGCCTGCACGCGCGCGTCCTGTTCGGCCGAGAGCGTGCGCAGGTCGCCGCGCGCGACCGCTTGCGCGGCGACGATGTTGGTCTTGCCCGATGCGGTCGCACGCACGCCGCTGTCGTCCAGCGCCGCCGGCGTGCCCGCCGCCATGACGCCGACGTTGAAGGTGACGTTCGGCTCGGGCAGCTCGCGCCGGAGTGCGTCGAGAATACGCGCGAGCTCGTACGCTGCGCCGTAGCCGAGCGCGGGGCCGAACACCGCACTCGAATGGCCGGTGACGCCGGTCGCCGTGATCGCCCAGTTGGTCGAACTGCGCCGCGCGGTCGTCCCCCAGTCGCGCCTGCCCTCCGTGGCGACATTCTCGTATTCGAGCGCGACATCGGCCCACTTCCCCGCGGCGATCAGATCGGCGCGCGCCTGCGCCAATGGCGCCCCGATACGCTCCTCGTCACCGGTCAGCACGACCTGGATGTCGGCATTCCGAAGCGCCCCGGCGCCTGCATCGCGCGAAGCGCCGCCACGATCACGACCAATCCACCCTTGTCATCACCAACACCTGGACCGTAGGCGCGGGTGCCCTCGCGTCGGAAGCCGCGAAACGGGCTGTCGGGCTCGAAAACCGTGTCTAGGTGGCCGATCAGCAGCACGCGCTTGCCGCGGCCGTTGCCCTTGTGAGTGGCGACGATGTGGCCGGCGCGTCCGGTCGCGCGCATGTCGATCCAGCGCACGTCGAAGCCGAGCGGGGCGAGTTCGGCGCGCATCATTTCGGCGACTTTCGTCACGCCGGCGAGGTTGAGCGAGCCCGAGTTCTGCTCGACCAGCCGTTCAAGCAGTGCCTCGGTACGCGGCGCCTCGGCAGCGACGGTCACCTGCATCCGCGCCTCGGCGGAAGACAGCGTGGTAGCGGCAGCGGCGAGCGAGAGCAGGGTAAAGATCATCGCGCGAGGCTAGCCGTGGCAGCGCACACGCGAAAGCCCGCGCCGCTCAAGACGACGCGGGCGCGCACCTGTTCGCGATCGCTATTTGTTTGCCGAACCCGGCTCCGCCATCTTGCGATGCTGCTCGGCGAGCACCGAACCCGGAACGACATTGGCGAGCACGCCCTGGATTTTGGTCGTCCAGCCCGAGAAGATCGAGGGCTTGCCGTTCATCAGCGCCTTCCATCCATCCGCCGCCACGTCCTCGGCCGAGCGCTTGTTCGGGTCGGAGCCGACCTGCGTGTCGAGCAGGTCGCCGCGTGCGAAGAATTCGGTGTCGACGGGGCCGGGCATCAGCGTGCTGATCGTCACGCCGTCCGCGTCCTTCAACTCGTTGCGCAGCGCCTCGGTGAAGCTGTCGATGAACGCCTTCGTCCCGTTGTACACCGCCTGAAACGCGCCGGGGATGTAGCCCGCGACCGAGCCGACGACGAGCACCTTGCCGTCGTTGCGCGTGACCATGTCGGGCAGCACGCGCTGGAGCAGATAGGCGGTGCCGGTGATGTTGGTGTCGACCACGTGGCGCCAGTCATCGACCTTCTGGTCGAGAAAGCCGTGGCCGAGCCCGCGACCGGCGTTGGCGCACAGCACGTCGATGCGGCGGCCGTTCGCGGCGGC
>NZ_CAJYVU010000168.1 GCF_913778135.1 uncultured Sphingomonas sp.
CAAGCGCGGCGCGGATCACGCTCACCGCCACCGCTGCGCCGCTCCCCTCGCCCAGCCGCATGTCGAGCGACAGCAGTGGGCGCAGGTGCAGGCGATCGAGCAGGCGCCGGTGACCCGGCTCGGCCGAGCAATGCCCCGCGATCAGGTGTTCGACGATCGCCGGCATTGCCGTCGCGAGCGGCGCCACCGCCGCGGAGGCGATGAAGCCGTCGAGCACGACCGGGACGCGCGCATGCCGCGCCGCGATCACCGCACCCGCGATCGCGACGATCTCGCGTCCGCCCAGCCGTCGCAGGATCTCGAATGGCGTGTTCAGGCCGCTCTCGTGACGCAACAGCGCCGCATCGACCACTGCTGCCTTGCGCGAGACACCATCGCTGTCGACCCCCGTGCCCGGACCTACCCAGTCGCGTCCCTCACCGCCGAAGCTCGCCGCCGCCAGCGCCGCTGCCGCGGTCGAGTTGCCGATCCCCATTTCGCCGAGCACGAGCAGGTCGGCATCACCGATCGCCGCTGCGCCCGCATTCAGCGCGTACAGGCATTCCGCCTCGCTCATCGCCGCCGCGCTTGTGAAATCTTCGGTTGGACGATCGAGGTCGAGCGGCACGACCCGCAACGTCAGCCCGGCACTCGCCGCCAATGCGTTGATCGCCGCGCCGCCGCGCTCAAAATTCGCGACCATCTGCGCGGTCACGCTCGCCGGAAAGGCGCTGACGCCCTGCGCGACCACGCCGTGGTTGCCCGCGAACACGACGGCCCGACCGCGCTCGATCCGCGGGCGCTCGCGCTGCTGCCAACCCGCCATGAAGATCGCGATTTCTTCGAGGCGCCCCAGCGACCCCGCCGGTTTGGTCAACAGCCCCTGCCGCACCGCCGCCGCTTCACGCGCCTGCGCATCTGCTGCCGGCAAGGCTCGCAATGCTGTATCGAAGGCCGCAGCGCGATCAAACCGGATCACTCGACCACGAAGCCTGGCGGTGGCGTCCGCGTGATGAAATGTCCCTTCACGCCCTGTGGCCACTGCTTGAACGGCACCTGACCCCACTCGCTGTCGGCATAGGCGCGCGCATATTCCAGGATCGCTTGCGCTGCCTCATCGCCGGGTACGAACCGCCCCATGACATAGCCGACCTTCTCCGGCGCGCGCAGATGCACCGTGCAGAAGTCCTGGCAGGCGAACAGGCACGGCATTTCTTCGATCGCGATGCTCGCGAAGACGGGATCATCCGCGGCCACCCGTTGCAGTGCCTCGACCATTCGTGCGCCGCCGCGCTTCCCCTCGGCATCCTCACGCGCCTCGGCTGAGTGGCGGCAGGTGTTGCACGCGACCACCGCCACGCCGGCTGGGCTGGGCTTCAACGCCACCGGTCGTGCCTCGATACACTTGCCAAGCGGCATTCCTCACGATCGATCATCACGTCTCCAAAAAATTGCGTGTCCGCCGCGTGCGTCGGCAAGCCCGTCTCGATCGCCCGATAGCGCCGACTGCGCATTTTGTCCCCGAGTAGATACGCGACGAAGCAGCGCGGTGCCGGTGCGATGATGTAACATTGCGCTTGATATGTCGCAACGTTGCTCCTAGGCGCCACCGCAGGTGTTCAGGGAAACAGTGATGACCAAGTTCTTGCGTGCAACCGTCAGCCTCGCTGCCGTCGCGATCGCCGGCCCGGCGCTCGCACAGTCCGCGTCGGGCGGTACCGGCGCCACCAACGTGCAGCAGGGTTCCGGTTCCGCAACCGTCGCGACCTCGGCGCGGCAACCGAGCGTTGGCGACATCATCGTCACCGCGCCGGTCGAGCGCAGCGAGCGCGACGTGCTCCAGGGCACTTCGGTCCTCTCGGGCGAGGCGCTGACCCGCGATCTGCGCCCGACGATTGGCGAGACGCTGTCGCGGCTGCCCGGCGTGTCGGCGACCTCGTTCGGCCCGTCGGCCTCGCGCCCGATCCTGCGCGGCTTTCAGGGCGAGCGTATCCGCGTGCTGACCGACGGTATTGGCGCGATCGACGTGTCGAACACCAGCGTCGATCACGCGGTCGTCGTCGATCCCTTGCTCGCCGAGCGGATCGAGGTGCTTCGCGGTCCCAGCGCGCTCCTATTTGGCTCGTCCGCGGTCGGCGGCGTCGTCAACGTCGTCGACACGCGCATTCCGCGCACCGTGCCGGAGAACGGCTACCGCCTGAGCGGGATCGCCAACTACGGCTCGGCCGCGAACGAGCGTTCGGCCGAGATGGCGGGCGACGTGGCGGTCGGCCGCCACCTCGTCCTGCATGCCGACGGTTCGTATCTGAAGACCGACAATCTGCGTATCGGCGGCTTCGCGCTGTCGCGTGCCGCGCGCGCGGCGGCGCTCAGCCAGGTCGGCCTTCCTCAGGATGTCGCACCCGGCGAGGAGCCGATCGACTTCGCCGCCAATGCCGCGATCCGTGGCAAGCTGCCCAACAGCCAGTCGGAGACGTGGACCGCGGGCGTTGGCGCCAGCATCATCACCGACACCGGACAGCTCGGCATCAGCTACAGTCATTACGACAGCAATTACGGCATCCCGACGCGCTACGCGACGCAGGTTGGCCAGGAGCAGGAGGCGCCGCGCCTCGACCTCGTCCAGAACCGCGTCGACTTGCGCGGCGAGGTCGAGACCGGTGGCGGTTTCCTCGATCGCATCCGCATCCGCGCCGGCCAGGCGACCTATCGCCACTTCGAGCTGGAACCCGATGGCTCGGTCGGCACCGCCTTCTACAACAACGGGCTCGAGGGGCGGCTGGAGCTGGTCCAGGCACGCCGTGGTGTGTGGTCGGGCGCGTCCGGCGTTCAGTATTTCAACCGCCAGTTCAACGTCGTTGGCGACGAGGCTTTCCTGCCGCGCAATGAAACGAACCAGACCGGCCTCTTCACGCTCCAGCAGTTCGACTTCGGCAAGCTGAAGGCGGAGGCGGGCGCGCGATATGAATGGACCGATCAGGCGGCGAAGACTGATGCCGACCAGCGTTTCTTCGTCGGCAAGGCGAGCTACGGTGCCTTCTCGGGCTCGCTCGGCGCCAGCTACGGCTTCACCGACGCCCTTCGTGTCGGCGTTAACGGCTCCTACACCGAACGCGCGCCCTCGGCCGAGGAGCTGTTCGCCAACGGCGGCCATGCCGGCACGCAGGCCTATGAACTGGGCAACCCCGACTTCCGGCTGGAGCGCAGCTGGGGGTTAGAGGCTACGCTTCACGCGCACAGCGATCGCGTAAACTTCGACGCTTCGGCCTATTACAACTGGATCACCAACTTCATCTACGAGAACCAGGTGAACCAGGGCATCTGCGAGGCTGCGGCGGTGCAATACGGCGCTGCCGGGCGCACGGTCGACCTGCCCTGCTTCCAGTACAATCAGGCCGACGCGCATTACTACGGCTTCGAGGCCGATCTCTCCGCCAACCTCTTCACGATCGGCACCACGCGGATCAACGCCGACGTGCTGGGCGATTACGTCCACGCCAATGTCGTCGATCAGGGGCCGGTGCCGCGCATTCCGGCGCCGCGCGTGCTCGGCGGCGTGGAGGCGCAGGGCGACGCCTTCACCGCGCGCGCGGAGGTCGAGCATCTGTTTGAGCAGAACCGCACCGCCGCGTTCGAGACGGCGACTGACGATTATACGCTGGTCAACGCCAGCCTCGCCTTTTCTCCGTTCGGCCGCGCGAACAAGACGCAGCTGGTGCTGAGCGCGAACAACATTTTCGACGTGAACGCCCGCCGCGCGTCGAGCTTCCTGAAGGACTTCGCGCCGCTCGCCGGACGCGACCTGCGCGCAACGCTGCGCTTCGGCCTGTAAGTCGCGGGCGCCGGGCACCGCGTCGGCGGTACCCGGCGCGGTCACGCCAAGATTAAGCTGCTGGCGGACGCTGGCGTAGTTCGTCGCGAATCTCGCGCAACAGCACCAGTTCAGCGGGCTCGGCCTTTGGCGCTTCATCGACCGGCTTGTGGTGGAACGCGAGCAGGCGGTTCACCGAGCGGACGAGCAGGAAGATGATGAAGGCGACGATTAGGAAGTTGACCGCCTGCGTGATGAACTCGCCATATCCCAGCAGCGGCACGCCCGCCTTCTTCAGCGCGACATAGTCGGTCGATCCGACCAGTGCCGGCGGCACCTTCTCCGGTGACAAGACGAGAAAATAGCTCGAAAAATCAAGGCCACCGAAGATCTTGCCGATAATCGGCATCAGCACGTCTTCGGTCAGCGAGGTCACGATCTTGCTGAACGCCGCACCGATGATCACGGCAACCGCGAGATCGAGCACGTTGCCGCGCATGATAAAGGCTTTGAAATCGTTCAGCATGCTCGCTCCCTTTTGTTCGGCGATCTTTCCCACAAGCGAAAGACTTGCCGCGGAGCGTTAGAACACAATCATGCCGTGGCGGGTAGAAGCAATTGGCATGTGACCAAAGTCACGATCGTGTCGACGCCATTCGATCGGGATGCCTGACCACGCACGATTTCGCGCCTTCACGAACGCGCGCCTCGTTGAGGCAACTGACTAGCCGAGCTTCGCTCAAGGCCGCCGTGCGCCGATGCGCATACGTGCACGCAGATGCGCGAAACTGAACTACAGTATGCAGGAGGGAAATGGTGGAGCCGAGGGGGATCGAACCCCTGACCTTCGCAATGCCATTGCGACGCTCTCCCAGCTGAGCTACGGCCCCATTTCCGTTGGGAAGCGCCCACTAACCGGGCGCTGCGGGCTTGGCAAGCGGTGGATTGCACCATTTGCCAAGCCGGAACACAAAAAATCAGTTCTCGTCGTCGTCCTTGCTGGCTTCCACGCCAAGATCGTCGTCGCCGCCCAGATCGACCTCGTCGTCGGCCGAGGGCTCTTCGTCCTCGTTCGGCGCCAGATCCATATCCTCATCGTCGCCGGCGAGATCGTTGTCGGCGTCCTGCTTGGTCGTCTTCGCCGCCTCGAACGGCATCGGCTGCTTCGACTTCAAAATCGGCTCGGGCGCCCAGGCATACCCGCAATTGATGCAGGTGATGGGGTCGTCCTTGGTGAGGTCATAGAAACGCGTCGCGCATTTCGGGCACGTACGCTTCGTGCCCCATTCCGGCTGGATCATGCCGTGAAAGCCTTTCGGATGGGTGGTTCTGCAGGTAAGCCCTGCGAAGTGGGGCGCGCCTTGCCATAGCACAACCCGGCTGGCAAGCGGCGCGCATGTCGCATGCCGAACCCTCCCCCCTGACCGTTCC
>NZ_CAJYVU010000169.1 GCF_913778135.1 uncultured Sphingomonas sp.
CCCGCCGACGACGCGGCCTTCGACCGCCTCGACCGTGCACTCGCGCGTGGCTGATCCGGTCGCGCTCGCCGCGCTGTTTCTAGACGCCGCGATCGGCTGGCCGGACCGTTTCTACCACGTTGTCGGCCACCCTGTCGGCGGTTTCGCCCGCATGATCGGCGCGTGCGAGCGGCACTGGAACACGCCTCATTGCAGTGAACGACAGCGTCGTCTCCTCGGTTTTACAACGATGCTACTCCTGCTCGCTGGTACCGCGCTCGTCGCGATCCTGCTCGAGAGTTTACTAAGCGCTTGCCTTGGACCGTGGGCATGGATCGGCACTGCGGCGCTCGCCTGGCCCGCGCTCGCGCAGCGCAGCCTGTTCGACCACGTCCGTCGGGTCGCCGTCGCACTCACCGCCGCCGACCTACCCGCCGCGCGTCGCGCGGTCGCGATGATCGTCGGCCGCGATACCGATGCGCTCGACGAAAGCGGCGTCGTGCGTGCCGGGGTGGAGAGCCTTGCCGAGAGTTTCTGCGACGGCGTCGTCGCGCCCTTGTTCTGGCTGATCGTCGCCGGCCTGCCCGGCGTGTGGTGCTACAAGGCGATCAACACCGCCGACAGTATGATCGGTCACAAGGAGCCGCGCTGGCGCGCGTTCGGCTGGGCGGCGGCCCGGATCGACGACGTCGCCAACTGGGTGCCCGCGCGTCTGTCGGGCGCCGTCCTGTGCATCGCGGGCGCGGGCGGCTGGCGCGTCATGTGGCGCGACTGCCGGCGCCACGCCTCGCCCAACGCTGGCTGGCCGGAGGCGGCGATGGCCGGCGCGCTCGGCATCGCGCTCGCCGGGCCGATCGCCTACGATGGGCGCATGCACGCCAAGCCCTGGATCGGCCATGATGGTCGCGCGGCCACGCCCCACGACCTGCACCGCGCGCTGGCGATCTATCTGCGTGGCTGCGCCTTGCTGTGGGTGATCGCGGGAGTTGTCGCATGGGCGCGATAATGCTGCAGGGCACCGGCTCCGATGTCGGCAAGTCGGTGCTCGTCGCCGGCCTGTGTCGCGCGCTCGCCAATCGCGGACTGCGTGTCCGCCCGTTCAAGCCGCAGAACATGAGCAACAACGCCGCGGTCACCGCCGACGGCGGCGAGATCGGGCGCGCACAGGCGACGCAGGCGCTCGCCTGCCGCGTCGCGCCGCACGTCGACATGAACCCGGTGCTGCTGAAGCCCCAAGGGGACCGCACCTCGCAACTGATCGTGCGCGGACAGGTGCGCGGCACGCTCGCCGCGCGCAACTGGCGCGAGGGACGCATCGGCCTGCTCGACGACGTGCTGGCGAGCTTCGAACGCCTTCGCGACGACGCCGACATCGTCGTGGTCGAAGGCGCCGGCTCTCCGGCGGAGATCAACCTGCGCGCGGGCGACATCGCCAACATGGGCTTCGCGCGCGCCGCGGACGTTCCGGTCGTCCTCGTCGGCGACATCGACCGCGGCGGCGTGATAGCCTCGCTGGTCGGCACGCACGCGGTGATCGCGCCGGAGGATGCGGCAATGATCCGCGGCTTCATGGTCAACAAGTTCCGCGGCGATCCCGCGCTGTTCGCCGACGGGATGTCCGCGGTCGCCGACCGGACCGGCTGGACCGCGCTGGGCATCGTTCCGTGGCTCCACGCCGCGCGGCGGTTACCGAGCGAAGACGCGGTGGTGCTCGAACGCGCCGCGCCCACCGCCGCAGGTCGCCGCGTCATCGCCTGTCCGATCACGCCGCGCATCGCCAACTTCGACGATCTCGATCCACTCCGCCTTGAGCCTGAGGTCGACCTCGTCATGGTGCCGCCCGGACACCCCATCCCCGACGCGGCGATGATCGTACTCGCGGGATCGAAGGCGACCCGCGCCGATCTGGCGAGCCTGCGCGAACAGGGCTGGGACATCGACATTCACGCGCACGTGCGGCGCGGCCGCCCGGTGCTGGGGCTGTGCGGCGGATATCAAATGCTCGGCCGCTCGGTCAGCGATCCTGGCGGCATCGAAGGACCCGCGGGCACCTCCGCAGGCCTCGGGCTGCTCGACATCGACACGGTGCTGACGGGAGCGAAGACCGTCCGGCAGGTCGGCGGCGAGGCGCTTGGCGCCCGCTTTAGCGGCTACGAAATCCATCTCGGACAGACCAGCGGCCCGGACACCGCGCGCCCACTAGGCCGACTCGATGATGGTACTTCCGAGGGAGCGATCCGCCCCGACGGGCTGGTCGCGGGCAGCTACGTCCACGGCCTGCTCGGCGATCCGGCGCAGCGTCGCGCATGGTTGGCGCGGATCGGCACCACCGCCTCAGGCGTCGACCACAACGCCGACGTAGACGCGGCACTGGACGACATTGCCGTCCAGTTCGAACAGCTCGTTGACGTCGACGCGCTGATCGACATCGCTCAGACCCGCTGAGCGACCACCAGCATCAGCAGCAGCGCCGTTTCGGTCAGTTCGATCCCCGCACCGTGAACGTCGCCCGACATGCCGCCGACCCGCCGCGCGAACGTCAGGCCGAGCAGTACGAGGACGACCGGCGTCGCCAGCAACACCGGCGCCACAACAGCCGCACCCAGCAGCAGCAGCCCCCATCCGATCAGGTCACGCGATCTCACCGCGCCCGTGATCGCGGCGCCCAGTCCGCTGTTCTTGAGCAGCGGCACCGCGCGCGCCCACCACAAGGGACCGATCCGCGCCGCTGCCGGAATGAACAGCAGCGTGGGCCAGCCTGCAGGCACGATCAGGTGCAGCGCGACGAGCTTCGCCACTAGCTGCAGCACGATCGCGATGACACCGAAACTGCCGACGTGCGGGTCGGCCATCACCGATAGCAGGCGCGCACGATCGCCGTGCGCGGCGCCCAAACCGTCCGCCAGATCACCCAACCCGTCGAGGTGCAGCGCCCCCGTCACCCACGTCCAGGCGAGCAACGCGGCGAGCGCACCCATCCAGGGGTCGATCAGCCCTCCCAGCCACGCAGCCGCTGCCACGATTGCTCCAACGATAAGACCCACGAGGGGGTAAATCCGCATCGCCGCCGCAAAATCGCCGTCGCGCGAGGCAAGTCTCGGCACCGGCAGCCGCGTCAGGAACGACAGCGCGACGATCAGGCGACGCACGGCAGCAACCCCGTCACCTGCGCTCGCCGAGGGCTGCTCTCCCAAACGCGTAGCGAGACCACAGCGGCATAGGGCAGATCGAACGCCCAGACCTGCTCGCGGCCGAACCCGCACAACAGGTGCAGCGCGGCGCGCATCGGCCCGCCGTGCGTCACCACCAGCGTCGGCTCAGGCGAGACCGCTTCCAGCGCCTTGCCAACTCGTGCCGCCAGCGCCGACCATGTCTCTCCGCCAGGTGGCGGAAACGCATCGGGATCGTCCCAGAAGCGGGCGAGCGCGTCCTGATCGAGCTCGCGCGCGTAACGACCGTCCCACTCACCGAAATCGAGCTCGCGCCAGCGCGGATCGATTGCGCCGCCGCCCAGCACGTCGAGGCATTCGCGCGCGCGCCGCAGGTCCGACGCGATACGGTGTGCAATCTCCTGCCCGCTCTCCGCCAATCGCCTCGCCTGCGCCACGCAAGCCGCAATCCCGGCGGGCGTCGCCGCGCAATCCGTGCGGCCCAGCATGCGACCGGGCAGCACCGGTTCACCGTGCCGCATCAGGTGCAGCGCGAACGACCTCATCCGCCGCCCACGCCCGCTTCCGCGAAAGTCGCCATCCCGTCGTGCGCGGCAAGCGCGGCGCGGATCACGCTCACCGCCACCGCTGCGCCGCTCCCCTCGCCCAGCCGCATGTCGAGCGACAGCAGTGGGCGCAGGTGCAGGCGATCGAGCAGGCGCCGGTGACCCGGCTCGGCCGA
>NZ_CAJYVU010000170.1 GCF_913778135.1 uncultured Sphingomonas sp.
CGCTTGGAGATCAGCGGCCGCGCGATCGAGGTGCCGAGCAGGTACAGCCCCTCGTATTGCGCGTTCGCGCGCATCATCGGGAACACGAAATCGCGCACGAACTCCTCGCGCAGGTCGTCGATGTAGATGTGCTCGGGCTTGACCCCCATCAGCTCGGCCTTGGCGCGCGCGGGCTCCAGCTCCTCGCCCTGCCCCAGATCGGCGGTGAAGGTCACCACCTCGCAGCCGTACGTCTCCTGCAGCCATTTCAGGATCACGCTGGTGTCCAGACCACCGGAATAAGCGAGGACGACCTTCTTGATGGGCTCGGACATGCGGGCAGCGCTCCTGGGATGGTAATTGCGCGCGGACCTATGCGCGCGCGCGCCACCACGCAACCGCAACCCGCAAGCTCGGTTCCTTCGCGATACCTTGTAACATTCACTTGCCCTCAAAAACGAAGCGGCGCACAGCAGCAGCCGTTACAGATGCAACGAACAGGGATGCCCGCATGAGGAAGTTCGCCGCGCTCGCCGCCACCGCCGGGCTCGTCACCGCCGCCACCGCCAGCGCGGACGAGGGCATGTGGACCTTTGACGGCTTTCCCACCGCACGCATGAAGGCTGCCTACGGCTGGGCGCCCGATCAGGCGTGGCTCGACAAGGTTCAGGCCTCCGCCGTGCGCCTGACCGGCGGCTGCTCGGCCTCGTTCGTCTCAGCCGAGGGGCTGATCCTCACCAACCACCACTGCGTCGCGCAATGCGCGCAGGACCTGTCGTCCTCCAGCAAGGATTACCTCAAAGACGGCTTCATCGCCGGCGACCGCGCGCGTGAGCAGAAATGCCCGGGCCAGCAGGCCGAGGTGGTGACCGCGATCACCGACGTGACCAAGCCCGTCACTACCGCGATCGGATCGCTGTCGGGCGAGGCGCTGACCAAGGCGCGCGACGCCCAGATCGCGCAGATCGAGGCGCAGAACTGCACCGACAAGGCGACCACCCGCTGCCAGGTCGTGACGCTCTACGGCGGCGGGCAGTACAAGCTCTACAAGTACCGCAAATACTCGGACGTGCGCCTCGTCTGGGCACCCGAATTCGCCGCGGCGTTCTTCGGCGGCGACCCCGACAATTTCAACTTCCCGCGCTACAATCTCGATGCCTCGTTCCTGCGCGCCTACGAGAACGGCCGCCCGGTCAGCACGCCCGCGCACCTGCGCTGGAACCCGCGCGGGCCGATCGCTCAGGAAGCGACCTTCGTCGTCGGCAATCCCGGTCGTACCCAGCGCCTCCTGACGCAGGACCAGCTCGCCTTCCAGCGCGAGGTCGCGATCCCGCTCACCACAACGCTCCTGTCCGAATGGCGCGGTCGCCTGATCGCCGCGGGCGCGCAGAGCGAGGAGCGCCGCCGCGAAGCGCAGGACTCGCTGTTCGGGACCGAGAACAGCTACAAGGTCTATTGGGGCCAGGCGCGCGCGCTCGACGACGATGCCTTCGCCGCCGGCCTGGCGAAGAACGAGGCCGACCTGCAACGCCGCGCCGGCACGCGCTACGGCACGCCCTGGGCCGACATCGCCACCGCCGACCGCAACTTGCGCAACATCTACCTCGATTATTATTTCCTCGAGGCGCGCGCGGGCTGGACCTCCGACCTCTACGGCTATGCCAAGGCGCTGGTCCGCGCCGCCGCCGAGCGGCAGAAGCCCAACGCCGATCGCCTGCCCGGCTACACCGACAGCGCGCTGCCGCTGGTCGAGAAGCAGCTGACCGATGCCAAGCCGATCGAGCCGTGGCTGGAGGAAGCGAACCTCTCCTTCTGGCTCAGCAAGGCGCGCGAATATCTCACCGCCGACAACCCGCAGGTGAAGGCTTTGCTCGGCCGCGAATCTCCCGAACAGCTGGCGAAGCGGCTCGTGACTGGCACTAAGCTCGTCGATCCGGCGGTGCGCAAACGGCTGTTCGACGGCGGCGCGGCGGCGATCGCGGCCTCCGACGATCCGCTGATCCGCTTCGTGCTCGCCAACGACGCCGCCGCGCGCTCCTTGCGCCAGCAATATGCCGCGCAGGTCGACGCGCCCGTCACCGCCGCGCAGGCGAAGATCGCGCAGGCGCGCTTCGCCGCCTACGGCGCGGGCAACTACCCCGACGCGACCTTCACGCTGCGGATCAGCTACGGCCGCGTGATGGGCTGGACCGAGCGCGGTCGCGCGATCCCGTACGAGACCAAGGTCGCCGGCCTCTACGATCGCGCGACCGGCGCCGACCCGTTCCAGCTCGCCCCCGCCTATGCGCGCGCCAAATCGTCGCTCGACCTGAACACCCCGTTCGACTTCGTCACCACCAACGACATCATCGGCGGCAATTCGGGCTCGCCCGTCATCGCGCGTGACGGATCGGTGATCGGGGCTGCGTTCGACGGCAACATCCACTCGCTCGGCGGCAATTTCGGCTATGATCCGAAACTCAACCGCACCGTGGTCGTCTCCGCGGCGGCGGTGCAACAGGCGCTGGAGAAGGTTTATCCCGCGCCCGCGCTGGTGCGCGAACTCGCCGCGCGCTGATCCGCGCTTTCCCCGCGCGCGTCGGACCCGTGCTGGCGCGCGCCGCGTTCATCTGTCGTACAAACGACGGGCGCCACCACGGCGCCCGTTTCCCCTGGAAAGTTGCCCTAATGACTCGCGCCCTTCTCCCCGCCTTCGCTCTGGCCGCCCTCTCGCTCCCCGCGCTCGTGCTCCCCGCCTCCGCGCAGGAAACGCGCAAGAGCGCCGAGACCAAGCTCGACGGCGAGTTCGCAGCTTCCGACACCAACCACGACGGTTTCCTCAGCCAGGCCGAGGTGCTCGCCCGGATGAGCGCCATGAAGGTCGCCGGCGGCAAGAAGCTCGATCCCGCGCAGGCGAAGAAGATCGCCACCCTGTTCATGGCGCGCGCCGACACCAACAAGGACGGCCGCGTCAGCGAAGCGGAATCGCAGGCGCTGATGAACCAGGTCTTTTCGCGCTACGACCTCAACCACGACGGCCGCGTCGACGGCCAAGAAGCCGCCGCCGCCCGCGCTGCGGCGCGTAGCGCGGGCAAGAGCGGCCCGACCGGGCGGTGACGAGCAGAGCATCGTGAAGGCGTGAGCGTCCGCCGCCCGATCGCGCCTCTGCCTTCGGAACAGCCCGGCCGGTTAGACCAATGTAGTACTTCTGCACTCATCCGTTGCGGATGGAAGACTAAGGCGATTGCAACCAGTTACGTGATAGCAGGCGTTCCATGGACCTGCGGGACTATCTGGTAGAAATGGCGCGCGATGCTCGAGAAAAGGCGGCGACGACCGACGATCCGGCGCTGCGCGCCACGCTCAATAATCTGGCAGATTATTGCGATGACGAAGTCGCCCGCTTGAGCTTGGACGAGCGCGAGCAGCGCGTGGCTAGCTGAAACAGCGTAAGGCCGGTTTGGAAATCTTATCCAGCCCCGTCACCGACCGGGCGCCAACGCTCGCTCGACACGCCCGCGTTCACCCCCGCAGCCGCTGTTCCACCTCGAACATGTAATCGCGCGTCAGCGGCAATGCGTCGCGGTCGCGCGTGAACTGGATCTGGAAGTTGACCAGCGGCCCGTTGGTGAACGACACGATCGCGCCTGCCAGATAATAGGTCCACATCCGGAAGAACCGCTCGTCGTACAGTTCGACGATCGCGTCGCGGTGCTCGACCGTCCTTTTGTACCATTCGCGCAGCGTGAACGCGTAATGCAGCCGCAGCACCTCGACGTCGCTGACGAACCAGCGGATGTAGTTGTTCGCCTCGAGCACCTCCGACATTCCCGGAATGTACCCGCCCGGGAAAATGTACTTGTCGGTGAACTGGTCGGTGTACCCCGGCCCATCGGCGCGCCCGATCGTGTGGAGCAGCATCACGCCCGTGGGGGTGAGCAGGTCGCGGCATTTCTCCAGATAGGTGCGAAAGTTGCGCACCCCGACATGCTCGAACATGCCGACCGACACGATCCGGTCGAACGTCTGGTCGAGCGCACGATAGTCGATCAGCTGGAACCGGACCTTGTCCGCAACGCCTGCTTCCTCCGCACGGCGTTGCGCCACCTTCAACTGTTCCTCGGACAGCGTGATGCCCAGCACCTCCGCCCCGGTCTTCGCATGGATGTACAGCGCCATCCCGCCCCAGCCGCAGCCGATGTCGAGCACGCGCATACCCGGCTCGATCGCCAGCTTCGCGACGATATGCGCCTTTTTGTCCGCCTGCGCCTGTTCCAGACTGTTGTCGCGATCGGTGTAGTAAGCGCAGCTGTACTGCTTGTCGGCGTCGAGGAAGAGGTCGTACAGCCGGTCGGACAGATCATAGTGATGCGCGACGTTCTTCTTCGATTCCAGCGCCTTGTTGAGCCGCAGGAACCGGTGCCGGAACTTGCCCTTGAAATCGCGCCAGCGGTTCGCCGCCAGATGGTTGGTCCCGTTCTCCCAGCGCGAATTGGCGGTGGCGAGCGTCAGCAGATCCAGGATATCGCCCGCCTGCAACGTCACGCGCCCGTCCATGAACGCTTCGGCAAGCCCCAGCGCCGGATCGGCCATGATCGCGCGGTACACGCTCTTGTCGTGGATCGTGAAGGTAACGGGCTTCAGCTCAGGGTCGGGAGCGCCGAACCGGGTGGAACTGCCATCGGGTTTGATAAGGGTAAGGTCGCCGCGACGGATCGCGCGGCGAAGGAAAACGTCGATCAATGCCATGCGGCGACCGCTAACGGATCAACCGCCGCGACACCAGTAACACAGGCGAAACGATCAAATTCCCGCGTACCAGTCGTAATCGACGTTATCCTCCCAATACCCGCCCTGCCCCCTGCCGATCCCGGCCAGGCTATCCACCGCGGTGACGCGCATCAGATATTTGGCGTGCTTGTATCCCAGATGCCGCTCGACGCGCAGCCGGCACGGCGCCCCGTGCCCGACGTCGAGGAAACGGTCGTTCAGCGCCCAGGCGAGGATCGTCTGCGGATGGAACGCGTCGACCATGTCGACCGACTCGTAATAAGGCGCGCCGCCGTACATGTCGGCGCAGGTGAACACGACGTAGCGCGCCGCGTCGCGCACGCCCGCCTGTTTCAGCACATCACTCAAGCGCGGCCCCTGCCACTTGCCGATCGCGCTCCATCCCTCGACGCAATCGTGCCGCGTGATCTGCGCGCGCTGCGGGAAGCGCCCCAGATCGGTGAGCGACAGGCTCAATGGCCGCGCGACCAGCCCGTCGACCTGCAACCGCCAATCGGCGAATCGCCCGGCCCTGAGCGCATTATACTCGGCAGTCCCCGGATCGCGCGTCCCGTTGGTGCGAAAATAGGGCGAGCGCTGATCGGCCGAGAACTCGGGCGCGAGCGCATCGCGGTTCATCAGCGCGCGTTGCAGCGCGCGGTGCATGTCCTCGCCCTTGAAGATGATGTCACGCACCTGCGGCTGCGCGATCACGCGGTCGCACCCGGACAGCAGCAACCCCGCACCGCCGCCCGCGATCCCCGCAATAAGCGTTCTGCGCCGGATCATCGCACTGCCTCCGTATCTCGCCCGCCGTGCGACAGGTCCTTCGCCGCCGCCTCGCCCGCCGGCGTCTCCGCGCGCGCGTCCGCCATCGTCCCCTCGACGCGCCAGCGCCCCGAGATCATCGACCACAGCTCGCGTCGCCATCCCGCCAGGATCACCAGCACCAGATGCACGACGACAAACGCGGTGATCGCCGCCATCGTGATAAAGTGGATCGATCGCGCCGACTGCCGCCCGCCGAACAGTTCCAGCAACCACGGCCACGCCGCATCCATCCCCGGCGACATGGCGAGGCCCGTCAGGATGACGAGCGGAAGTGCCAAGAACACTACGCCCGCGTAGCTCAGTTTCTGCAACGGATTGTACGCGCCCGGATGCGCCTCGTCGTGGAACTTGAACTGCAAATGCGCGCGCACGTCGGCGGCGAGATGCCCCACGCTCAGGTCCTTCGCCCGAAGCCTCAGGTCACGCTGGAAATGCCGGTTGATCAGGCTCGCGACCATATACCCCAGCAACCCGAACGCGAGTACGAGTGCGAAGAACAGGTGCCAACGCCGCGAAATAGCGAGATTATAATTCTGCGGGATGGTGATCCACGCCGGGAAACGCGGCAGCGTCGCCCAGGCGGGATCGAAGTTCGCGCCGTACCGCCCCCAATACAGCCGCGGATGCGCGTTGCTGATCCCCAGCCCCGATCCGATCAGGATGAAGATCGCCAGCGCGTTGATCCAGTGCCACACCCGCGTCGCCAGCGCGTGCCGCCGGATGGTGACGGGACCGGATGCGGGTTTCGTGATCGGCGATGCGTCCATTTCTCACCCATATCAGTTTCGCCGCCATGACCGAATGGCATTTCTACGAACCCCACGCCGGCCACGGCCTCGCGCACGATCCCCTGAACGCGATCGTCGCACCGCGTCCGATCGGCTGGATCGGCAGCGTCTCGGCAACCGGTGTCCGCAACCTCGCGCCCTACAGCTTCTTCAACCTGCTCAACTACAAGCCGCCACTACTCGCCTTTTCCTCCAACGGCTGGAAAGATTCGGTCGCCAACATCCGGGAAACGCGCGAGTTCACCTGGAACCTCGCAACGCGCGGCTTGGCCGAACAGATGAACAACAGCGCCGCGACCGTGGCGAACGAGGTCGACGAATTCACGCTCGCCGGGCTCGACACCGCCCCCTCACGCAAGATCGCCGCACCCCGCGTCGCCGCCAGTCCCGCCTCGTTCGAATGCGTCCTGACCCAGCTCATCCAGCTCGAGACGCGTGAGCACGAGCACGTCGACACCTGGCTCGTCATCGGCGAGGTCGTCGGCATCCACATCGACCGCGCGATGCTGTCGAATGGCGTCTACCAGACCGCCCGCGCCCGCCCGATCCTGCGCGGCGGCGGCCCCGGCGACTATTTCGAGATCACCGACAGCGCCAAATTCGAGATGAAACGCCCGGGTTGACGCACCCGGGCGGCCCGAAAAGCGTCGAAACTACGCCGACACCGCCCGCCAGTCGCACAAACCACCCGAACGCCCGAGCGCACATACCCGTGCACCACGTGACACGCCGCGCACCACCACCCGACTTGCCGGGCGCATCGACAGCAGCTTGCGCCGCCCCCCATCCACAATCGTCATCCGGCACAGCCCATCGCTCGACACCGCACACGTGACCGCGAGCATGTTCTGCTCCGCATCATACGTCAGCGACGTGCTGAGCGTGCGCGATTGCAGGCCCGCTACACGCACCTCGCGCGCGCGGTTGCCGTCCCGGCGGTAACCAACAGACCCAGCCCGGCCATCCATCCCGCCGTGCGCATTGTTCACCCCCCGCCACCAAGCTTCTATCTCGACACGCCTCCGGTCAAGCGCTCACCCATATGCGCGCCAGAAGAACACCGCCGCCGTCACCCCCGTCACCACCAGCGTGCCGATCCTGACCAATGACTCGGGCAAATGCCGGCCGACCGCGGCGCCTGCCCATCCACCCACGACCGCGCCGACGAGCATCGGCACACAGTATCGCCACTCGACCATGCTCGCGCCCACGAACACGATCGCCGCTGCCGCGTTGGCCGTCGCCAGCATCAGCGTGCGCGGTGCGAACATCGCGCGTGGGCTAAAGCTGGCGAGCAGGCCGTAGGTCGCGGTCGTCATCAATCCCACACCGCCGCCGAAATAGCCGCCGTAAACGCCAAGCAGTGCTTGCGCGACCACCAGCGTCTTCGCGCCGATCGTCACCCGCGCCGCCAGCCACGCCGAGGCCGCGCGCCCGAACGCCAGCACCACAAAGGCGTAGAGCACCAGCCACGGCACGATCAGGTCGAAGGCGTGACCCGGCGTCACCACCAGCAACGCGCTGCCGACCAGCCCACCGGCGAAGGTGATGCCGGCGAGCAATCGGTGATCGACCCCGCCGATCGGCGTCAGTTCGCCACGAAACGCCCACGCGCTCGTCGCCGCGCCCGGCAGCAGCGCGACGTTCGACGTCGCATTGGCGACGTTCGCCGGCACGCCGACCGCCAGCAACGCCGGCAGCGTCGCGAACGTCCCGCCCCCCGCCAGCGCGTTCATCGCACCCCCCGCCACGCCCGCGAGCGCGACCAGCGCCACCGTCGTCACCGCCATCCCGCCACGCTCCGCCTTTCTTGGCCACGCTTGCCCGCCGCCCACCGCGCTGTCGAGTAGCCGGGGGTCGAGTAGCCACCCGATGATCGTCGCCGATTGCACCGCGCGCCCGGGCGATCACTTCGTCCCGGCCGTGCACACCGCGATACACGAGCGCTGATCGGCCGCACGCGCCGGGGAAGTCTCCACCCGGCCTACGCGCCCTCGCTCAGATGTGAGCAAGTCGGCGAAGATCAGCCGCTTCGGCTGTTGCGCATGCTCGACCACCGCCGCCGCACCCGCGTACGATCGGCGGCCGCTCACTCGCGCGCCGCATCCTCCAGCCCGTCGAGCACCGCCTCGGGCGACACGTCCTGCTTGATCTCGTCCAGCTCGCCGTGCGCGTCGGGGTCCAACCCCATGTGCCGCGCCATCCGGTCGACCAGCCCGATCAGCCGCGTCAGCTCGTGCTCCGCCAGCAGGTTGATCTGCAGGTCGAGGTCGGCCTGCTTCGCCGCGGTACCCATCATCCGGTTCTGGCTGATTAGCACAAAGGTCGACAGGAAGATCGCCTCGACGCTCGCCTCCATCGCCAGCATCACGAAGCTCGGATCGAACGCGCGCACGCCCGGCACCGCGCCCACGTTGACCGCGATCCACGTGCCGTACGCGACCGCGTGGATCGCGACGAACGTCATGCTGCCCGCGAACGCAGTCACCCGGTCCGACACCCGCTCGGACCACGGCGCCGTCGCCTCCTCACGCGCCCGCCGCTCCCGCATTCGCGCGATGTTGCGGCTCAGCACCGACCCCATCCGGGGCGGCTCGGGCACAGGATGCGTCAGCGAAGCGTCGTTCATCGCCCCGGTCTATTACCCGGATCGGCAAGAGACCATCGATCCAGGCTAACCCGCGACGTTATTCCTGCCAGTCGATCGTTCCGATCAACGGCAGTGGCGCCACCGGCGCACGATCACCCCGCCGCGACCAGCTCCGCCGCCGCCGCCTCACGGTCGAGTTGCGCGCGGCTCTTCTTCTCCGCCGCGGTCTTCAGCTGTCCGCACGCCGCGTCGATGTCGCGCCCGCGCGGGGTGCGTACCGGCGCGGAGATGCCGCCCGCGAATACGATATCGCTGAACGCACGCACCCGCTCGGGCGTCGAACATTCGTACGCCGCACCCGGCCACGGATTGAACGGGATCAGATTGACCTTGGCGGGCAGCTTGTAGTGCTTGAGCAACCGGACCAGCTCGTGCGCATGCGCGTCGCTGTCGTTCTTGTCCTTCAGCATCACGTACTCGAACGTGATCCGCCGCGCGTTGTTGGCGCCGGGATAGTCCGCGCACGCCTGCAACAATTCCTCGATGCCGTATTTGCGGTTGAGCGGCACGATCTCGTCGCGGATCTCCTTGGTCACCGCGTGGAGCGACACCGCCAGGTTGACCCCGATCTCCGCGCCCGCGCGCGCCATCATCGGCACCACGCCCGACGTGCTGAGCGTGATCCGCCGCTTGCTGAGCGCCAGCCCATCCCCGTCCATCACGACGGAAAGCGCATCGCGAACGTTGTCGAAATTATACAGCGGCTCGCCCATCCCCATCATTACGATGTTGGTCAGCATCCGCCCCTCGGGCTGCGACGGCCACTCGCCCAACGCATCGCGCGCCAGCATCACTTGGCCCACGATCTCGCCCGCGGTCAGGTTGCGCACCAGCCGCATCGTGCCGGTGTGGCAGAAGGTGCAGTTGAGCGTGCAGCCGACCTGGCTCGACACGCACAAGGTACCGCGATCGGCGTCGGGGATGAACACCGCCTCGTAATCCTGCCCGTCGGGTGAGCGAAGCAGCCATTTGCGCGTCCCGTCCGACGATACCTGCGCCTCGACCACCTCGGGCCGCCCGACAACGAAGCGCGCTTCCAGCCACGGGTGCTGCACCTTGGCAATATCGGTCATTGCCGAGAACTCGGTCGCACCGCGATTGTAGATCCAGTGCCAGATCTGCTTGGAGCGCAGCTTAGCCTGCCGCGGCTCCATGCCGGCGGAGAGCAGCGCCTCGCGCAGCTCCGCCTTGTTCAACCCGACCAGATCGACGCGCCCGTCCTCGCGTTGCGCGACCGCGCGCGGCACAGGCACAGGGTCGATGTGCCCGGCAATGGGCATGATGGCGGCAGCGATCTCAGGCATGGCCAAGCATATAGCCGATCCGGCGGCGTTTTTCCACTCGCCTCCGGTCCGCTAACCCGTGCGCTCCGAACGCCATTTCCTGACCGCCTGAACCGCACAGAACGCGATCAGCACTACGCCCGCGACGATCCAAGCGCGTCCCAGCCATGCACGCCGCCGTCGCGCCAACCCCGCGTCGCCAGCATCAGCGCGAACACCGGTGCCAGCGCCAGATTGCCCCATGTGACCCGCGCCAGCTTCTCCCGGCGCGCCGCCTGCCTGTCGAGCGCGGGCAAGCTCGGCAGCCGCCGCGCGAGCGCTCGCTCGGGCGCGCGCCACGATCGCAGGTGCACCAGCACCAGCAGCGCGATGATCGAGACCGTGCCCGCGATGGTCACGCCCGCGCCCGGCTCATCGAACACCGCCACCAATATGCCGATCAGCACGCCCGTGCCGACGATCGCGCCCCAGAATAACCGCTGCCATTCACGCCCATACGCCGCGACGAACGCGTCGCGCTCCGCTGCGGTGACCATGTAGCCCGCGCCGACGTGATCGCGTCGGTACAGGAAACCGCTGCCGTGCGGCGTGAACTGCGCCGCGAACATCTCGCTCAGCTGCTTGGACCGATCTCCGAACATGTCGCCGACCTTATCGGGTCCCCGATCCCGGGCAAGCGCTTGCGCACCCCCGCCCCGTCCGCCACCATGCGCGTCGGGGAAAGGCCGGCGATCCGGTCACGAAGAAGGGGGAAACACACATGCGCCTGCCAATCGCCGCCGCGCTGCTCGCCGTCACGACGCCGGTCGCCGCGCTGGCGCCTCTGCCCGCTGCCGCGCAAGTGAAGAGCCCACTCGAACTCACCACCGACCCCGCCGACCGCGCGGTGATGGCAGAGGCCGCCGCCGCGGTCGCCGAACGCCCGCCCAGCCTGTCGAAACTCGACGGCATACTCGCCAAGCTACCCCGCCCCACCCCGTTGCGCGGCATGGTGCAGACCGCCCGCGCCGCGATCCTCAACTCGCAACCCGATAACCGGCCTGCGGTCGCCGCGATCGAGGAAGCGCTCCGCCTCCTGCCCGAGCATCCGGCACCCAAGATGGTCGCGACCGAGGTGTTCACCTTCTCCGGCGCGCCGCAACGCGCCGCCGACCTGTGGCTTTCCGTCAGTCAGCAGGCGCCCGAAGTCGCGCGACAGAGCGAGCGTTACACGATGAACGCGCTGCTCGGCCGTTTGCACGACATCGGCGATCACGCCCGCAGCGATCGCGTCTCGGCCCGCCTGGGCGAGATCGGCTTTGCCACCGCGCTCGCGCCCGAACGCTCCTCCTACGCGCTCGCGACCATCCGCGCGGCGATGCGTGCCGGCCACACCGCCGATGCGATTGCGGCGGTGCCCACGGTCGGCGACGCGAGCGATCTCGCGGCGATATACGTTGATCGCCGCTTTGAGCCGCTTTGGCCCCGCATTGCCGAATGGACCGGCGGCAATTTCGACGCGCCGATGCGCCGTTATCTCGAGGAGCTTCGCGCCGACTGGAACGCGTCGCAGACGTTCGAGACCGCGACACCCTATGCACGACAGCTCGCCAGCCTCCAGGCCTACGACGCGGTGGTCGCGCTGTTCCTGCCGCTGTTCGATCACCTGTCCAGGGACGATTACGACGCAGGGGTCGAAACGCTCGCGCCGATCGTCGCACGCTCGTTGACCGCGATGGGTCGCGCCGCCGACGGACAGGCGCTGCTCGGCCGCGTCGCGCAGCAGTTGCCGTCGGAATTGGGTGCCAACGCCCTGAACATCGACGCCGCTTATGCGACGCTCGCGGCGCAACGTACCGACTGGCCGCAGGCGATCACCCGCGCCGACACGTTTCTGACCCGTTTGAAGTCGTTCGGCAGCATCAACAGCAGCGCGATCACCGGCGTTCAGGCATATCGCGCCTGCGCGCTGTTCCAGTCCGGTCGCCTTGCCGAGGCGCAGGCCGCCAAGGCCGACGTGATGCTGGCTGCCGCCACCAACCCGTCGACGGTCGCCTTCATGCTCGCCTGCCTGAACGACGCGCAAACGCTGCGCACCCTCGTCATCGATCGCCTTGCCGACGAGAATACACGCGAATGGGCGCTCGGCTATGTACAGCCATCGGTGCGCGAGGACCGGTTTCCGATCCAGCGGCTGACCACGCCCGTCAACGATGCGGTCCGCACCAGTCCAGACGTCATCGCCGCCGCAAACAAGGTCGGCCGCATCCTGCCGGCCCCGATCGGCGGCAAGCTCCCCAGCGGCTTCGAACCCTTTCGCACCCCGCCCTCAACCACGCCGCTCGGCAAGGACGCGGTGTAGCCCGGAACCAAATGCGCGCTTCACGCATGTTACGGGGCAAATAACCGTGCCGGCGTAACGGGCGTTGAAAAAGAACGGGGAGACATCGGTTGAGCGGTGACGGACGCCGCACGTTGCGGGTTCTGTGCGTCGACGACGACGCGGACATCAGGCTCCTGGTAGAGCTGTCGCTGCATCTCGACCCTGACATCCGCGCATGGTCACTGGGCAGTGTCGATGAAGCCATTGCCGCGCTTGCTGGCGACCAGCGCTTCGATGTCGTCCTGCTCGACGCGATGATGCCCGGCCGCGACGGACTGGAACTGCTCGATCACATCACGCGCGCGGATGGTTCGCCGCCAACACCGGTCATCTTCCTGACCGCCGACGCAATTCGGCGGAGTCGCTACGACCTGCCGGGCGTCGTCGGCGTGATCTCGAAACCGTTCGACCCGATCGCACTGGCGGAACAGGTCAGGACGCTGCTGACGCGCTGATCGCTGCGCATTGCCTCACAATATTAACTCATGTTATTTCAGGCAAACCGATCGAGGCATAACATCGCTATATGGAAGATCCCGTTTCGACCTTTATCGAACGCTTCCTGACGACGTTCGGTGCGCGATCGATCGTTGTCGCGCGAACGCAATGGCGCCACGCGACCGGCAACGCGCGCGACTCCTGGCGGTCGATCCTCCGTCTGCTCGAGCAAGAGATCGCAACGCGTGCCGCACCGTCGATCACGCATGATCGGCCCGCCGCCGACTGATCGACGCCGACCTGTCGAATACAACGACCGCACCGGCCAAGGTTAACACGGCACCCAGGCGCATGCGCCGAGGCGTTTCATACGCAACGCCTCACCCCTCGTCGCGCTCGATCCGCTCCACCGTGCCGCCACTCGCTACATAGGCTGCGTCAACTTCGCCCAGGAACAGCCCGTGCCCCAGCGCGCCCGGCACCGCGTCGATCGCCGCCGCCAGCCTGACCGGTTCCGGGATCGCGCCGAAGCGCGCGTCCAGGATGACGTTGCCATTGTCGGTCACCCCCTCGCGCTGCTCGACCCCCGCGCCCAGCGCCTCCAGCCGCGCCGTGACGAAGGCGCGCGCGAACGGCAGCACCTCGACCGGCAGCTTCGCCGCGCCGATGCCCTCGACGCGCTTCGATCCGTCCGCGATCACCACCATCCGCGTCGAAGCCGCCGCGACCACCTTCTCGCGCAGCATCGCCCCGCCCGCGCCCTTGATCGCGTAGAGCCGCGCGTCGACCTCGTCCGCGCCGTCGATCGTCAGGTCAACACGCGCTACCTCGGCGAAGTCACGCACTGCGATCCCGACCGCCGCCGCCGCCCGCGCGCTCGCCACACTGGTCGCGACCGCCTCGATCCTCAGCCCCTCACTCACTCGTTCGCCCAGCGCGCTGATCAGGAACGCGACAGTCGAACCCGTCCCCAGCCCGACGAGCATGCCGTCCTGCACCTCGCGCAGCGCCGCCTCGGCCGCCCGTCGCTTGTCATCATCGCTCATGCCCGCTCGACGCAAAGGCACGCGCAACGTTCCGCCGCGATGCGCCGCGCATCGCGCGCGCCACTCACTTCACGCGCGACGGCCGAACAATCGTCCCAGCATCTGCTCCACTGCCCGCCCGATCGCGTCGCCGTCGATCCCGCCGACACCTGCCTGCCGGCTTTCCTCGGTTCTCGCATCATTCGCCGGCGCCGGTTTCTCCGGCGGCTTCTCGGCAGGCTTCTCCGCCGCCGGCTTCGCCGCCTTCGCCTCCGCCGCTTTCATCGCCGCCGCGGCCGCCATCGACAGGCCTGTCGCGATCATCGCCTTGCCCTGCGGCGAATTGGCCGCCGTCACCGCCTGGTCGATGATCTTCTCGCCCGCGCGGCGCAGTTCCCTTGGCAGCTTCACGCCACCGATCGTCTTCGGAATGCGTTTCTTCTTCTTGGCCACGGCGTGTTGCTCCTCTTCGCGTCCGATATAATCAGCCGAACGTCCGCTTGAAGGTCAGCGCTGGCACCACGAAGCCGTCGCGCCGCCGGAATTCGCGCGACACCGGCGTCGTCGACGTGCGATCGGGCGCGTAGAACAACCGCTCGCGATACGACGGCGTCGCCAGCGCATTTTCCAGCGTAAAGGTAACGACGCTCGTCTTCGTCGGCCGCCACTCGGCGAACACCTGCGTGTAGATGCCGCGAAAGCCGCGATCGGTCTCGTTGCGGCGATACTGCGTCGAGCTCGTCGCATTCTCCGCCAGCAGCCCCCACGCCCAACTGCCGCGATCCTGCCGGAACTCCGCCGACCCGTAGAAGGTGCTGTTGCCCGTGAACGGCCGCGTCCTGAGCGTGTACGGATCGGTCACGAACGTCGGCACCAGCGATCCGTACAGCGTCAGCCGCCCACCCTTCACGCCCAAAGTCTTCAGCGGCGCCTCGATCCGCGCGCGCGCGATCACCACCGTGCCGTCGCCCAGGTTTCCCGGCGCGTCGAACCCCTCGGGCGTTGGCACGCGGTCCTGCACCAGGCTGATGTGCGTGTAGCCCGCCTCCAGCCGGACAAGCCCGTCGCCCAGGATCGGATGCTCCAGCGTACCGAGCAGCTCCCAGCTGCGCTGCGGCACAAGCTGCGCGTTGCCGCCGTTGACGCGGTCGTTGCCTAGCTCCGCGACCGAGATGAAGTCGGTGAACTGCAACTGGTTGACCGTCCGCTGCGCCGACACCTGCGCGCGCCAGCCGGGCGCGAACCGCCAGTCGAGCACCAGCTTGGGTTTCAGGAACGACAGCGTCCGCTTCGCATCGACATCGCCCGACACGGTCAGCCGCGACGCCTCGATCGTCAGCCCGCCGTCCACGCGCAGCGTCGGGGACAGCGCGCGTCCGACGTTGACGAACGCCTCACCGCGCACCTCGCGCACCGTTGCATCGTCGACCGGCAGGTCGATCCGCGTCCGCGCGCCTGCCATGTTGCCGATTGGCGCCGCCAGATCGAACAGGTCGACGCGGCTGCGCAACTGGTTGACCACGCCCTCCGCGCCCAGCTCAACGTTCCAGCCGTTCCACCCCGGCCGGCTCCACACCAGCCGCGCCAGCGTTTCCGCCTCATGGTCGTTGACCGACTGGCTGAACCCGGTCGGCCCCGGGCCGTTGCTCCCGAACAGGTCGATCAGCGACAGGTCGCGGTTGTCGCGCGATCGCCTCGTCGCCAGCCCGATCAGCTTGATCCCGCCCCCTGCCAGCGGCCGCGTCACGTCGCCGCCCAGCTCATATTCGTCGAGGATGTAGCGCTCGATCAACGCATCCTCGCGCCGGGGCGAGCCGACGCGGACGACCCGGTTCGACTGGTCGAGCGAGAAGCGGTTGGTCGCCGCGCGCGCGTTCAGATGCGCGGTGCGGTTCGCGCCGTCGTTATACTCCCACGACCCCGACAGTGCGCCCTGCGGCTGGCTGTAATGGTTCACGCGGTAGCGATATTCGACCAGCTCGTTCGATGGCAGCGCGGTGACGCGGTCATAGCCTTCCTGCGTCGAATCCTGGTTGGTGATGTTCAGCGCCAGGTTGAACGTCGACTTGCCCGACCGGAGCAGCGCCGACGCGCTCCCTTCCGGGAACAGTCTGCCCGTGTAATCACGCCTGACCGTCCCCGTCAGCGTCCCCGCCAGCCCGCCGCTAGCGGAGGTGACGAGGTTCAGCACCTGCGGCTTGCCCGTGAACTCCGCACCGTAGAGGTCGCCCGGCCCGACCTCGACCCGCACCACGCGTCCCGCCGGAATGCGCGACAGGATCGTGTCGAGCGTGTCGCTCTTCGCCGACGGCCGCTGCCCGTTGATGACGACGTTCCCCGCCGCTCCGCCGAAGCCGCGCAACGACGGATCGATGCTCTCGATCGTGAAGCCGGGCACGCGCTGGACGATCTGCAGCGCGGTCGCGGGCGCGAAGGT
>NZ_CAJYVU010000171.1 GCF_913778135.1 uncultured Sphingomonas sp.
ATCAAGCGCTAGCCGAAACCCAGCCTCCCCAACTTACGGAAGAACCCAGCTCTCGGATTAAATCGGCAATGCAGTCGCCGGTGTTAAATTGCCGCCAACCGCTTGGTCAGCGACGGTCGCCTTCGACTGCCCAGGTGTGATTTTCCAATATCCACGCCGGTACTGGGCGGCCGTCGGCGTCGCGGGAGGGTTCGTAGCGGAAGCGCTGCTGGATCAGGCGGCAGGTGGCATCGTCGAGCGAGTGGTAGCCGCTCGACCGCGTGACACGGCAGTCGCCGACGCGACCGTTTGTTTGCACCAGGAACCTGACGGAGACGGTGCCTTCGAATCCGGTTTCGGCGAGATCGCGAATGTCGGCGGGGAAATCGCCGTCGGTGATGCGGCCCTTACGCTGGATCGGCGGAGTCTCGTCGCCGCCGTCTCCATCGCCATCACCCCAGCCGCCTGACCCGGTTCCGTCGCCGATGCCGCCGGCGCCGGTACCCGGACCGACGCGCGGCGCTGCCCCCTGCGTCGCCTGATTACCCTGGAACGCCTTGGTCGCGACGACGATCGGGGGCGGCGGCACGGGAATGACAACGACCGGCTTGGGCGCAACGACCTGCGTCGCCTTTGAGCGGATGTTGGGCGGGGCGGCACGGCCCTCGGCGCGCTTGCTGACCTTTGGTCGCGGCACGGTCTTGGGGCGCGGCGGGGGCGGGGGTGGCGCGAGGTCGAACAATCGCAAGCCCTCGTCGACGCGCTGCCGTATCGCCTGGCCGGCGAGCCCGTTCAGCAGCGCCCAGCCGAGTGCTGCCGTGACCCCGAGCGCGGCGGCGGCGGCGCCGAGGCGTTCCTGTGGAGGCTGCGCGTACATGCCGGCCGATGTAGGAAGCGGTGGCTGAACCGCGAGTGGCTGGCGATGATCGAGATCGCCGAAACGACGCGAGCGTCACGCTCAGTCGGCGTCTGCGCCTGCTGGTGATGCGTTCACCCAGCTACGTATGCCCGGCGGAGTTCCGGCGCGCAGTTAATCGCCTTCACGGCAGATAAGAGCGGTGCGTCGGGGGCGATCGTCCGGCGGCCACGGCCACCATGTCAGGTCACGAGCGGCGTGATCGCCCGCGGAATAGATGCGAGACCCCGCCAACAACACTTGCCCCAAGCGCAACAATGCTGGCGATTGCGCACGCCGCCCAGCCGTGTAGCCCCGCGAAGCTTGGATCGCCGTTCGCGGCGCGCAGGCCGATCACCGCACTCGCCCAGCCAGCGACGACCAGTGCGGCAAGCACCCACCACAACATGCGCCGACCAAGCGGCGCCGCGGTGCCGAGTACGAAGGGTGACAAGGCGGGCAGCGCGGTCGCCGCGAACCGCAGCCCCGTATCTGCCCCGTTGCCGGTCGCGGCGACAAGCACGACCCCGCACGCCATTGCAAGCACGCCGCCCGCAATGAGGAAGCGTCCGCGGGTCATGTCGTCGCGCGTCATCGCCGCTTGTTCATTCGCATCTGCTGCTGCTTGCCAAAGCGGGTCTTGCGGGTGCCGGGCTTGCCTTCGTTCGAGCGGCCCATGATCGGTGCCTTCTGTTCGTGGACGGGCAGGCCGAGTTCCTCCTGCTCCAGCTGGCGAATCTCGTCGCGCAGGCGACCGGCTTCCTCGAACTCGAGGTCGGACGCGGCCTTGCGCATCTTCTTCTCTAATTCCTCGATATACGCGCGTAGATTATGGCCGACCATATGCGGGCGGTCCTCGTCGATTTCGACCGTGACCTGATCACCCTGGCTGACGTGCGCGATGATGTCGCCGATGTTGCGGCGAATCGTCGTCGGCGTGATGCCGTGTTCGAGATTATACGCTTCCTGCTTCTCGCGGCGGCGCTGCGTCTCGTTCATCGCACGCTCCATCGAGCCGGTGATCCGGTCTGCGTAGAGGATCACACGTCCGTCGACGTTGCGCGCCGCGCGGCCGATTGTCTGGATGAGTGACGTTTCGGAGCGCAGGAAGCCTTCCTTGTCAGCGTCGAGGATCGCGACCAGCCCGCACTCGGGAATGTCCAACCCCTCGCGCAGCAGGTTGATGCCGATCAGCACGTCGTAGACGCCGAGCCGCAGATCGCGGATCAGCTCGATACGCTCCAGCGTCTCGACGTCGGAGTGCATGTAGCGGACCTTGATCCCCGCCTCGTGCATATACTCGGTCAAATCCTCCGCCATCCGCTTGGTCAGCGTGGTGACGAGCGTGCGGTAACCGAGTTCGGTCGTCTTGCGCGCCTCGACGATCAGGTCTTGGACCTGCTCCTCGACCGGCTTGATCTCGATCGGCGGATCGATCAGGCCGGTGGGGCGGATCACCTGTTCGGCGAAGACACCGGCCGACTGCTCCATCTCCCACGTGCCGGGCGTCGCCGACACGCAGACGGTCTGCGGGCGCATCGCGTCCCATTCGTTGAAGCGTAGTGGGCGATTGTCGATCGCCGACGGCAGGCGGAAACCGTATTCGGCGAGCGTGATCTTGCGTCGGTGGTCGCCGCGCGACATGCCATTGATCTGGCCGATCGTCTGGTGACTCTCGTCGACAAACAGCATCGCATTCTCGGGCAGATATTCGAACAGCGTCGGCGGCGGCTCGCCCGGCAGACGGCCGGTCAGGAAGCGGCTGTAATTCTCGATCCCGTTGCACGAACCGGTGGCGGCGATCATTTCGAGGTCGAAGTTGGTGCGCTGTTCCAGCCGCTGCCGCTCCAGCAGCTTGCCCTCGATCTCCAGTTCCTTAAGCCGTTCGGTCAGTTCGTGACGGATCGCGTCGGCGGCCTGCTTCATTGTCGGGCCGGGCGTGACATAATGCGAATTGGCGTAAATGCGAATCGAGTTGAGGCTGGCCGATTTCTTGCCGGTTAGCGGATCGAACTCGACGATCTCCTCGATCTCGTCACCGAAGAACGACACGCGCCACGCGCTGTCCTCATAGTGCGAGGGGAAGATTTCGAGATTGTCGCCCTTGACGCGAAAATTGCCGCGCTGGAACGCGGCGTCGTTGCGCTTGTACTGCAGCGCGACGAGCTTGCGGATGATCTCGCGCTGATCGGCGCTTTGACCCTTTTTCAGGTCGAAGATCATCGCCGAATAGGTCTCGACCGAACCGATCCCGTAGAGGCACGAAACCGAGGCGACGATCAGCACGTCGTCGCGTTCCAAGAGCGAGCGGGTGGCCGAGTGGCGCATCCGGTCGATGGCCTCGTTCACCGAGCTTTCCTTCTCGATGTAAGTGTCCGACCGCGGCACGTACGCCTCGGGCTGATAGTAATCGTAGTAGCTGACGAAATACTCGACCGCATTCTCGGGAAAGAACGACTTGAACTCGCCGTAGAGCTGCGCCGCGAGGATTTTGTTGGGCGCGAGAATCAGCGCGGGGCGCTGCATCTCCTCGATCACCTTGGCCATCGTGAAGGTCTTGCCCGAGCCGGTGACGCCCAGCAGCACCTGATCCTTCTCGCCTGCGCGCGCGGCCTCGACGAGGTCGCGGATCGCGGTCGGCTGGTCGCCCGAGGGTTGATAGTCGCTGACGAGCTTGAACGGGCGACCCCCTTCGACCTTTGGCGGGCGTTGCGGGCGGTGCGGGACGAAATCGTCGCCCGTTTCGGGTTCGGCCAGGCTGGTGCGGATCTGGATCGACATATGTTCACGATATGGGCGCTAGGTGGCGCGGCGTGAAGGAGCTTGCCGCCAGACAAGCTGCGCTTGGTTGACCCCGCTCGTGGCGCCCCATATTGCGCAGCGTTCGCAATCAGATTGACAGGCTTAAGGCCGTGCCGTCCGGGCGCGGTTTGAGGAAGAACAGGCATGACCGACGTCCGCGCACCCGAGACCATTCCCGAGAGCAAGGCATTCGCCAGCGTCAAGGTGAATTGGGTCCGCCATTGGAACGAGCATCTGTTCAGCTTCGCCGTCGAGCGGCCGGCGAGCCTGCGCTTCCGTTCGGGCGAGTTCGTGATGATCGGGTTGCCGGGCGAGGAAGTCGACGGGGTGGCGGGCAAGCCGATCATGCGCGCTTATTCGGTCGCGAGCCAGCATTACGCCGAGGAGCTGGAATTCCTGTCGATCAAGGTCGAGAACGGCCCGCTGACTGGGCGGCTGCAGCAGATCGTACCGGGCGACGAAATATATCTGGGGCGCAAACCCACGGGTACGCTGGTGACCGACGCGCTGTTGCCGGGCAAGCGGCTGTTCATGCTGTCGACGGGCACCGGCCTTGCGCCGTTCCTGAGCCTGGCGCGCGACCCCGACGTTTACACGATGTTCGACCAGGTCGTGGTGGTCCATTCGGTCCGCCGTGTCAGCGATCTGGCGTATCACGACGAGCTGGCGGCGCGGCTGGCGGACGATCCGCTGGTGGCGGACGAGGCGGCGACGCAGTTCCACTATATTCCGACCGTCACGCGCGAGCCGTTCCACACCACCGGACGCATCGACGCGCTGATGGAGAATGGCACGATGTTCGGTGATCCGATCACCGGCGACAAGTGCTTCAACCCCGAGACCGACCGTATCATGATGTGCGGGTCGATGGACATGATCCGCGACACCGCGAAGACGCTGGAGACGCTGGGCTTCGTCGAGGGATCGAACGCAGCGCCCGGCACCTACGTGATTGAGCGCGCCTTCGTTGGCTGAGCGGGCGGCGGCGCGTCAGAACAGATCAAGCGCCGCCACGTCCTCGGCCGACAGGTCGATGCCGAACATCATGCTCAAGCGCATGCGGTAGACGCGCGGGTCGGTGATCTCGGCGGCGCTGTCGGTGCTGGCGGCGCGGCGGCGATAGTCGCGGTCGGTCAGCGTCGCGAAGCCGTGCGGCAGGATAATCGACACGATCGTCGCATTCGTGAAGCGGCTGGTCGGCGAGCTCGACGACCACCAATTACCCATCGCCAGGTCGCTGTCGTGAACCTCGTCCAGCGTGAAGCTGTACTGACGCTGCCATCCCGGACCGATGCCGCGCCCGTCGGTGGTTGCAGGATCGCCGTCGCGCGACAGCACCCAGCCGTGCTCCGCGTCGCGCGCGAGCATGAAGCGCGCGCCGTCGGGTGCCTCCGCTGTCTCACCGTCCGCCAGCCGCATGACGGGCGCGTAGCTGCCGCCGAAGCCGGGGTCGGCAATCCACTGCTCGCCCGCAATTGTCACCAAGGACAGCGTGTGGGTGAGCGGCGGTACTGCGGTCGCACCAAGCCAGACGCGCGCGAGCAGCGGACGCGCGGTGAAGCCGGCAGCATCCAGCGCGTCGAGGAACAGCCGGTTGTGCTCGAAGCAATAGCCGCCGCGCCGTGCGGTCACCAGTTTCGCAAACACCGACGCGGAGTCGATCGCGATCTCGCGCCCCAGCCGCACGTCGAGATTCTCGAACGGGATTGCGAGCCGGTGCGCGCGCTGCACCCGCGCCAGCCCTTCCGCGTCGTTGGTCGGGCGCGCGGGCAGGTCGATGCGGGCGAGATAGGCGTCGAGGTCGAACATGGACCGTCCGTGACCGATCGTGCGCGCGGGGGCAAGGTTCGCGATCCCTCTAGGCATCCGACACGGTGCGGCTATGGTCGCGGGCAGAAGAGGGGAAACTTCATGCGCCTGATCCACCTGCTGGCAGCGGCCGGCACGCTTGCCGCGACGCCGGCGCTCGCCGACCCCGATTATGCCGCGGCGGTTCGCGCCGACTATAAGCGCGACTTGGGCGCGATGTGGGACGACTTTCACCGCAACCCCGAACTGTCGTTTCGCGAGACACGTACCGCGGCGAAAATGGCGGCGGCACTGCGCGCGGTGCCGGGCATGACGGTGACCGAGAAGGTCGGGCAGACCGGCGTCGTTGGCGTGCTGAAGAACGGTGCTGGGCCGGTCGTGCTGCTGCGTGCCGACATGGACGGGTTGCCGGTCGAGGAGAAGTCGGGCCTTCCCAACGCCAGCCACGCGCGGCAGGTCGGCGTCGACGGGGTCGAGGCGCCGGTGATGCACGCCTGTGGGCACGACACGCACATCACCGCGATGGTCGCGACCGCGCGGCGGCTGGCGGCGCTGCGCGATCGCTGGTCCGGCACGGTCGTGTTCGTCGTCCAGCCCGCCGAGGAGCGGGTCGGGGGCGCAAAGGCGATGATCGCCGACGGTCTGTTCACGCGCTTTCCCAAGCCCGATTACGCGCTCGCCTTTCACGTCGCAGCGGGCATGGAGGCGGGGACCGTGTCCGCGTCCGATGGCATTCAATATTCCTCGTCCGACTCGGTCAACATCGACGTGCCCGGCATCGGCGCGCATGGCGCCAGCCCGAACGAGGGCAAGGACCCGGTCTATATGGCGTCGCAACTCGTCATCGCGCTACAGGGGCTGGTCAGCCGCGAGCGCGCGCCGCTCGACCCCGGCGTCATCACGGTCGGCTCGTTCCACGCTGGCCTCAAGCACAACATCATTTCCGACATGGCGAAGCTGCAGGTCACGGTGCGCGCGAACAACGAGGCGGAGCGCGCCAGGCTGCTGGCCGGCATCAAGCGCGTCGCCTACGGCATTGGCGTGATGAACGGCATGCCGAAAGACAAGATGCCGGTCGTGACCGTCAGCGAGGGCACGCCGACGACGATCAACGATGCGGCACTCGCGCGGCGGTTGAACGCGGTGATGGCCGAAGCGCTGGGTGCGAAGAACGTGCCTGCGTTTCACCAGGATGGCATGGGCGCGGAGGATTTCGCCTATTACGTCCAGCCCGACACCGGCGTGAAAGGCTATTATTTCGCGGTCGGCGGGTCGACGCGCGCGGAGATCGACGCGGCGGCGCGCGGTGGGCCGAGGATCGGTTCGCACCACTCGCCCGAGTTCCGCATCGCGCCCGAGCCTGCGATCACCACCGGCGCAATCGCGATGACCGCGGCGGTGCTCGACCTGACGAAGCCGGGCGCGGCGCGCGTGGGAACCGGATCGTGAAAATGCGCCTGCTCCTGCTTGCGGCCGCGCTGCCGCTCTCGGCGTGCAGCGGTGACATCGACCTGACTAACGCCTCGATCGCGGAAGTCGCCGACGCGACGGCGAGCCTAGAGAAGCCCGAGGCGGGGCAGTGGCGCACCGACACGCGCGTCGTCAGTTTCGACGCAGGCGCGGACAAGACGCCCGCTGCCGCTGCGATCCGCGATCAGGTGGGCGACACCGCAACCACGGAGGCGTGCCTGACCGAGGAGGAAGCGGGCAAGCCGCTGTTCGGCGATCTGTCGACGGCCGCGGGGGCGAACTGCCGTTTCCGCCGCTTCGCGCTGACGGGCGAGCAGCTCAACGCCGAGATGGCGTGCCGCAATGCGAGCGGGGAAACGCTGACCGTCAGCCAGAAAGGACGCTATTCCGCCAGCGCGGTCGACCTGACCGCGATGGTGCGGCGCGGCGGGATCGCGGCACAGGCGGGTGGCATGGTGACGCGGATTGTCGCCAGGCGCACGGGTGACTGCGCGGAGGAGTGACCGCGTTCGGCGAGGCGGGCAGCGCCTCCAACCCTTGATCGTTCTAGGGCAGGACGCGGCTGGTGGCGGGTGGCGCGTCGTCGAGGCGGATCGCGACGCGATTGCTCTTGTCGGGCTTGCCGCGGAATAGCCTCTTCACGCCGCCGACCACGTCGCTGGCGAGTTGCCCTGCGCTGGTCGACTCGCCCGGGTTCTCGCAGCAGCTATCGGCCGAGATGAGCTTCTGGATGCCGCGGACGAGCGCCACGCCGGGTCCGACCACGTCGACGCCGGTCTGGCACCCGCCCGAGCGAGCAGCGCACGGCGTTCCTTCCGCGTTCAACGCGCCGCGGCCAGTCAGATAGCCGTTGATGGGCACGGGCCGGTTCGAGACTGCCTCTTGCGGCAACGGCAGTGTCTGCGAGGGTAGGGCATTGGCGCAGACGACGATGTCGTCGCCCTGATGCCGGGTGCATCGCTCGTCGGGGACAGGGACCAGGATCGACATACGCTCG
>NZ_CAJYVU010000172.1 GCF_913778135.1 uncultured Sphingomonas sp.
GTAGCGATAGTCGAGCGTCGCATCGAGCGCGGTCGACAGATTGTGGCTGTGAACGTGCGCGCCGGGTTGAATGGCGGCGGTGGCATGGCCGATCGGAAAGCCGTATTTGAGGGCGGGCGCTCCGATCCCCATCGGCAGCAGCGCGACCTTGTGACCCCGCGCGATATCCTCGGCGAGCGTGATCGCGCTGCCGATCGCGTCCCCGGCGGCCCCGTCGACCGTCAGCGTGTCGCCGGCGTGTGCGTCGTCCAGCATCGTGGCGAGCGTATCGGTCGGCGCCACCTTCCATGCCCTCGCCATGCCATCCTCTCGACGTTCATTTCGGTAACCGGTGTCATATGTGTAATGTCCGTACGATCTTTGCAAGGGTGCGGGACTGGCGGGATCGTTTCGGCCGCTTTACACCCGGTGCCATGCAGAAAACGGGACAGTCGACGATCAATGATGTGGCGCGCGTCGCCGGCGTGTCGAAAAAGACGGTGAGTCGGGTCATCAACCGCTCGCCTTTGCTCAGCGAGGATACGCGGAAGCGTGTGGAGGAGGTGATCGCAGGCCTGGGCTATATCCCCAATCCGCAAGCACGGGCGCTGGCGCTGCGCCGCAATTTCCTGATCGGCCTGGTCCACGACAATCCCAATGCGCAGACGGTGATGAACGTCCAGCAGGGTATGCTGGAAGCGCTGCACGATACCGAATTCGAAATGGTGGTGCGTCCGCTCGATCGCGGCTCGGCGACGATGCTGGAGGATCTGCGCCACTTCCTCGAACGCCAGCGCCTGTTCGGCGTGTTGCTGATGCCGCCGATCAGCGAGAACGATTCGGTGGCGAAGCTGTGCGACGATATCGGCTGCCGTTATGTGCGCATGGGGTCGGCGGTGCTGGATGCGGCCGACCATATGGTCGCCTCCAACGACCGCGAGGCGGTGCAGGGCGCGGTCGCCTATCTGATCGAACAGGGGCATCGCCGCATCGGCCTGGTCGCGGGCCCGCACGGCTTCCGCTCGGCGCGCGAGCGGCGGCAGGGCTTCGAGGATGCGCTGGCGGAGGCGGGTATCGCGCTGCCGCGATCGATGATCGCCGACGGCAATTATACCTTCGATTCGGGGCTGGTCGCGGCGGAGCGCTTGCTCGATGTCGTGCCGCGCCCGACGGCGATCTTCTCCTCGAACGACGAAATGGCGGCGGGCGTGATCCATGCCGCCCGCCAGCGTGGGCTGGAGATTCCGCGCGACCTGTCGATCATCGGCTTCGACGACACGCCGATCGCCGCGCATGTCTGGCCACCGCTGACGACGGTGCGCTGGCCGATTGCCTCCATGGCGCGATCGGCCGCGCTGAAACTGATCGCAGGCGGCATGGAGCAGGAACCGGACGTGGAAGAACCCTCGCTTTTTCTGTCGACGCTGATCCGTCGTGCGTCGGTCGCCGCGCCCCGCGAATGAGGCTGGGGGTTGCGTCGCGATTTGACACCGGTTACCAAGCTGCCAGCCGCCTGACGAAGGGCGCTTCGAGAGGATAGAGATGGCCCGGGCTTTGCGCCTCGATCCCGACCGCCTGTTTCCGGCTGATCCGACGACACGCAGCATCGCGCGCGCGCTTTATGCCAGTGTCGCCGATCTGCCGATCGTCAGCCCGCACGGCCACACCGATCCGCGCTGGTTCGCCGAGAATGCGAACTGGACCGACGCGACCTCGCTGCTGCTGGCGCCTGATCATTATCTGTATCGCATGCTCTACAGCCAGGGCATCGCGCTCGACGCGCTGGCGATTCCGCACAAGGGCGGCGTGCCTGCCACCGATCCGCGTGCGGCGTGGCGCGTGTTCGCGGACCATTATCACCTGTTCCGCGGGACGCCCTCGCGCCTGTGGCTCGATCATGTCTTCGTCGATGTGTTCGGGATCGAGGTGGCGCTGGAGGCGGAGACCGCCGACCTCTATTTCGACGCGATCGGAGAGGCGCTCGCCACCGATGCGTTTCGTCCACGCGCGCTCTTCGATCGCTTCCGCATCGATTTTCTCGCCACGACCGAGGGCGCGCAGGACAGCCTCGATGCGCATCACGCGATCCACACGTCGGGCTGGGGCGGGCGCGTCGTCACCACCTATCGCCCCGATGGCGTCATCGACGTCGAGCATGAGGCGTTCGTGCCGGCGATGGCGCGCTTTGCCGAGTTGACCGGCGAGGACGTCTATGGCTGGCAGGGCTATCTCGCCGCCCATCGCAAGCGCCGCACTCACTTCCGGGCGGCGGGCGCGACCGCGACCGATCACGGCCATCCGACGGCGGCGACTGCCAATCTGACGCCGCAGGAATGCGAAGCGCTGTTCGCGCGGATCGTCGGCGGCGATTGGACACCGGCGGACGCCGAGCTGTTCCGCGCGCAGATGCTGACCGAAATGGCGGCGATGAGTATCGAGGATGGCATGGTCATGCAGATCCATCCCGGTAGTTTCCGCAACCACAATGCCGGTCTGTTCGCCAGTCACGGTCGCGACAAGGGTGCGGACATCCCGACGCGCACCGATTACGTCCGCGCGCTCAAGCCGCTGCTCGACCGGTTCGGCACCTCGACCGATCTGTCGATCATTCTCTTCACGCTGGACGAGAGCGCCTATGCGCGCGAACTCGCGCCGCTCGCCGGCCATTATCCGTGCCTGAAGCTGGGCCCGTCCTGGTGGTTCCACGACAGTCCCGAAGGCATGCGCCGCTTCCGCGAGATGACGACCGAGACCGCCGGATTCTACAACACCGTCGGCTTCAACGACGATACGCGCGCCTTCCTGTCGATCCCCGCGCGGCACGACGTCGCGCGCCGCGTCGACTGTGCCTTCCTGGCGCGGCTCGTCGCCGAACATCGCATCGCGGACTGGGAGGCGGCGGACCTCGCGCAGGAACTGACCGCCGGCCTCGTCCGCCGCGCCTATCGTATCGACCAGAGCACGGCCGCCGCGCGCGGCCCGAAGGAGTGACCATGTACGACCGGACCTATTACGCGACGCATCCGGACATGATGGAGTGCGTGTCGAACGACGAGCTGCGCGACCGCTATCTGATCCAGGGGCTGTTCCGCGACGGCGAGTGCGTGCTGAATTACACGCACGCCGAGCGCTTCGTGATCGGCGGCGTCGCGGTGGCGAGCGGCAGCGTGAAGCTGCCCGACCAGACCGAGCCGGCATCGGCGGCGGGCCACCCCTTCCTCGAACGCCGCGAGATGGCGGTCGTCAACGTCGGCAAGGTCGACGGCATTGTGACGGTCGATGGCGAGACGTTCGAGCTCGGCAACAAGGACTGCCTGTACGTCACGATGGGGGCGAAGGATGTCCAGTTTTCGGGTGACGGTGCGCGTTTCTACCTCGCCTCGTGTCCGGCGCATCAGGCATACACGACGCGGAAACTCGGCATCGCCGACGCCAATGCGCTCGAGCGCGGCAGCCTCGCCGAATCGAACGAGCGCACGATCTTCCAGCTCGTTATCCCGGGCATCTGCGACAGCGCGCAGCTGGTGATGGGCCTCACCGTGCTGAAG
>NZ_CAJYVU010000173.1 GCF_913778135.1 uncultured Sphingomonas sp.
ACGTCGCGGTAGCGACGAAGCTCGGCATGAGTCAGCGGAATATCCTTGTGAAAGGCCTTGTGGCTGGAAATCGCGTGCGATCGGCCATCGGCATCCTGGTCGATCTTGAACATGTCGCCGCAGAACAGGCGACGGCCCGGTGCGTCGTGAAGTGCCGCCTGCCCCTCGTAATGCCCGCCGACGTGGTGCAGCGTGTAGCCGGGGGCGAGTTCGAGCACGTCGTCGAACGGCGCGGTGACGCGGAACGCCTTGGTCATCTTGAGATCATCGCGCTGAATCGCGACGATCTCGGGCTCGAAGCGGCGCTGAAGCTGGAACAACGCGCCGTAGCCGTGCGCATGGCTGGCCGACAGAAAGGCAATGCCGCCGAGTTGCTCGACCTGGTCGAGCATTGCCTCGGTGTAGAACGGTGCTGCCTCGAACGCGATGTTGCCGCCATCGCGCACGATCAACCATCCGGTACCGGCGAGCCCCAGCGCGGGCGTGGTAGTAAAGGCCCACAGCCCCGGCGCGACCTCGCGCGCACCACCATCGTGGGTCGCGGCGACCTCCGCCTCGGGCAGGAAGCACCAGCCATCCTCGGGCAGGTCGTTGCGCACATCGGTGCAGACGGGACAGTCGGGCGGCGCGAAATGCTTCTGCCAGAAGCCGCAATTGGCGCAGGCGAACCAGCTCAAAGCCACCGGCGGGCCTCCGTGTAAGCGCGGTCGAACAGTTGCATGAGTGCCAGATCGCGCGTCATCGAGAAATCGTGCGGCTCCCCGCGCGCGGCCGCCATGAAGGCAGCGGCCTGCGCAGCGAACGGAGAGGTAGCAGCGTCGAACGCGACCGGCATCTCCTCGCCACTCTGCCCGCAGCGCCGCACCAACGTACCGCCGGCGGTCTGCCCCATCGTGTCGGTGGCGATCAGCAGCCCGTGCTCGCCGAGCACCTCGAGCCGCCGCCGCGGCAGCACCTCGGCGCAATTATAGGCGACATGGGACTGGAACAGCACGCCCGACACGGTGCGGCCCGACAACATGCCGCCATCGTCGACGGGGTAATCGTGGATGCGACGCTGCAATTGAATCGAAAGATCAGTCAGCGGCTCGCCGAGCAACCGCTCGGACAGGTCGAGGCCGTGCAGCGCGAGGTCGATCACCGCACCCCCGCCCGCGCGCACCGGATCGGCGCGCCAGTTATCGTGCTCCCCACCATCCGGCGTCCAGGCCGGATCGACCCAACAGGCGTAGACGATCCGCACCGCCACCGGACGCCCGATGTCGCCAGCCGCGATTGCGTCAGCCACCGCCGCGTGCGCTGGATGATGCCGCTGATCGAACGCGGTACCGTACAGCGTATCGCCGAGCGATGCCGCCATTACCTCGGCCTGCTGCGCGGTCGCCGCGATCGGCTTCTCGCACAGCACCGGCACGCCCGCGGCCGCGCAAGCGGCGACGGGCGCGGCGTGCGCGTCGTTCGGCGTCGCGACGTAGACGAGGTCGCACGCTCCCGCGCCAAGCATCGTCTCGACGCTATCGAACGCCACAAGGCCCGCGGCTTCGGCACGCGCGCGCGACGCAGGGGATGGATCGGCGACCGCGGTCACGACACCACCCGCCGCCGCGATGCCAGGCGCCATGTAATCGCGCGCGACCCAGCCGTAGCCGACGATCCCCCAGCGCGTAGGCGCAGCCATCACCACCGCTCCGGCAGATCGACGGTGCGGCGCAACCGCGCGTCCTCGGCGTCGAACGGCAGCGCGTCGTCCGGCAGCGCCCAGAAGCAGCCCGCAGCATATTCGTCGCGGTAGCGCGGCGAGGGCCAGTCGACCTCGCCATCGTCGCCGATGAGTGGATTGCGCCTCAGCGCCGCGTCGCTGGCGGGCATCGCCACCCCGCCCGAAACCGCCCGCGGCTCACCCGCGCCCTCGACCAGCGACCACGCCTCGACCACCGGATCGTCGCGCCAGTCGGTCGTCGGCGGCACCGACTGCTTCATCAGCGCACACAGCAGCGCGCGCTCGTCGTGCACCTGCGCGGTCGGGAACAAGGCGCGCCACTCCGCACCCGATCGTGCCGGCCCCTTCGGCCCACCGTTCACGCCCGCATTGTGCACGTGGCTGACCGCGAGCACGCCACCGGCTGCAGTTATTTCGCGCAAGCGCTCGGCCACGCGCGGCTGATCGGGCAGGAAGTAGAAGGCGTCGTGGCACATGACGAGGTCGAAGCGCTGATCGGCCACCGGCCACTCTCCGGCGGCATCGAACACGACGTAATCGGCGTCAGGCGCAACCCAGTTCTTCGCCAGCCAGCATTTGGCGAACACCACATCGGCGCCGAGACACGCGACACCCGCACGCGTCAGATCGCGCAGGTAATGGCCGATCCCGCAGGCGAGCTCGAACGCGGTCGCGGGCTGCGTCCAATGCGCTTCCAACAGCGCTAGCCCGGCGAGATAAGTCGGATCACTCCAGCGATAGGCGAAATAATCCGCCACCGGCCCCAGCCGCAGCAGCGCCATCGCCTCGCGCAAGTTCAGCGTGTCGCGTTCCCGCACCAGCCGCTTCAGTTCGGCGAGATCGGTCGCCGGCCCGGTCCACCACGCGTCCTGATCGGTCAGCAGCGCGACCAGCGCGTCATCGGGGCAGCCCGCGTCGAGATGGTCGAGCGCCACCGCGACCAGCCCCTCGCTCTCGGTGCGTAGATACGGAATTCCGTCGACCACCGGCCAGCGCTCGCCCAGGCAGGCGAGCGAGTGCGGCGTGTCGTGCACCAGCACGCGCCCGGTCAGCGGCGAGCGCCAGCGGCTCGCCTCTCCCGTCACATCAACCCCGCGTCGAGCAGGATGCGGTCGTGGAACGCCTTAACCGGCCCGTCGTGAACGAGGCCGTAATCGCCCAGCACCACCTGCATCGTCAGGCGGGCGGCGCGGGTGTGCTGCTCGATCTCGAGCACGCGGTCGAGCACGTCGGCGACGTGGAACGCGCGCGCCTCGGGCGTCTCGTCACCACCAATCGGCGCCAGCGCATCGCCGATGACGTGCGCCAGGTCGGGAGCGAGTTCCGCCATGCTCGCCGCCCGCGCGTGTTGAATCGCGGTGTCGAGCGCGTCGCCCAGCAGCATCTCGCCCGAATAGCCGCTGTCGGGCATGTCGGCGTTGTGGAAATGGTGCGCCATGCCGGCGAGAAACACGGGCACCGGATCGGCACCGTGCCACGCGCTCGCCAGCACGCCATAGACCGCGACCATCAAACAGTGTTCGGCATGGTTCTCGGGCGGTTGCAGCATGATGCGCGGTTGCCCTGGACAGGTCACGCCCGCGCGCGGTTGCCGTGCCAGCTTGCCGACAAAGGCGGGCGTGTCGCCGAGTGCCGGCCGACCGAGCGGCAATGCAGCGCGTAACATCGGGTGGAGCGACGGCGCGACCTCGCCCTCGATCTCGTCGAACGCACGCTCGAGCACCGCGACTGCCTGCTCACCGACGCCGAGCGCCTTCATCGCGGCAAGGTCGAGGTCGCCGAGCCGCGCCGACACCAGCGCCGCCGCCGTGACGCGCGCGGTCACCTCCGCGGGATCGTTGCCACGCACCAGCGCAGCCCAGCCGGCGACGAACAACCGCTCCGCGATCGATCCCGGTACGGCGGCCGAGCGAACCCGTTTCAGATCGCCCAGCTCGCGCAGGAACGGCAAGGCGGCCGGGGTCAGCCCCGGCGCCTCCGCCGCCATCATCTCCAGCACTGGCGCGTCGGTCACGCGTCCTTGTCGCCCAGCCAATTGTCGAGGATCAGCTGCTGCTCGGGCACGCCGTGGACCGGATCATAGTCGCCGCGCGTCTGCGGCAGCTTGAAGAACAGCCCCATCTGCTCCTGCACGCCGCCCTCGCCGCGCTGCTTCGCCAGATCGAGGCAGCGCGCGATCTCGATCGCGAGCGGGGCGGCGAGGATCGAGTCCTTGCACAGGAAATTGAGCTTCAACTGCATCTTCTGACCCATGAAGCCGGTCAGGTCGATGTTGTCCCACGCTTCCTTGTCGTCGCCGCGCGGCTTGTAATAATGGATCATGATGATGTGATCCTCGACCGGGTAACCGAGGATCTGGTTGAGCACGCTCTTCTTCGTGCCCAGCTTCGACTGCAGCGACTTGGGATCATCGAGCGCCAAGCCGTCCGAATTGCCGAGGATGTTGGTCGAGAACCACCCGTCGACGTGGAGCGCGCGATCGCGCAGCGCGGGCGCGATCACGGTCTTCATAAACGTCTGCCCGGTCTTACCGTCCTTGCCCGCGACCGGCACGTTGCGCTCGGCCGCGAACTCGGCCAGCGGCGCGACGTCGGCGGCGACCGACGGTGTAAAGTTGGCGTAGGGCGTGCCTGAATCGATCGCGGCGTAGGCGTAGAGCATCGCCGGGCTGATCGCTGCGTCGTCGGCATCAAGGCCACGCTCGAACGCCTCGCGCGATTGCAGCGCGGCATCGTCGCCGGGCTTGCGCTCGGTCGAGGCGAGATTGACGACCACAACGCGGTCGAGCTTCTTCTCGTCCTTGAACCGCGCCAGATCGGCCTGGATCTGCTCAATCGCGCCGCGGTGCCCGCCGGTCAGCTTGTTGCGGCCGTCGATGTTGGCGCAATAGCCGGTCGAGCCCGCCGCCTTCCACGGACGCATCTGGTTGAGCACCGCGGCACCGTCGGCCAGTTCCTTCTCGCCGATCACGCCGTGTCGCAGCGCGCACGCGCCGAGCGTGTCGTCGGCGAGGTCCCAGCCGCCGAACTCCATGTCGCGATACGCAACCATGCCCGCCACGTCGCGGTCGGCGAGCGGCAGCCCGTCGAGGCTGTTCGACCCCGCCTTGATCATTTCGATCCCCGCGATCGCGGTGGTCGCGACCGCACCACCGACGCCGACGATCGCAACGCCCAGCCGTTCTGCCATGTTCATTCCCCAACCCCGGTCCGAGAGCGGACCCAATGAAAGGGAGAAAGAAGCGAACAACGCCACCGTTCCCATGACGCACGTACAAAATGCGACTTTGTTCCGCC
>NZ_CAJYVU010000174.1 GCF_913778135.1 uncultured Sphingomonas sp.
CGATCGCAACGGCATGGACAGCGTCGCCGCAACGCCCTTCATGGCCCCCGATGCGCTGGATTTCGCGGTGGTCGAGCGCCCCTACGTCCCGATGCCGCCGCCCCCGCCGGCCCGCCCGGCGGTGCCGTGATCCGGTGACGACCCGCAATTCGATCGACTATCGGCCCTTCCAGGCGCCGCTGCCTCCCGGGCGGGCCCGCGCGCTCCCCTGGGTCAGCGTATTGGCGGCATCGACGCTGACCGCCATCGTACCGGTGGTCGCCAGCCTGCCGCTGATGCCGCCGCTGGGGCTGATCCTGCTGCTCAGCTGGCGCCTGCTCGCGCGCTTCGCACTGCGCCCCTGGGCCGCGGCGCCGCTCGGTCTGTTCGACGATCTGGTGAGCGGTCAGCCGATCGGATCCGCGATGCTGTTGTGGTCGCTCTGCTTCATCGCGATCGAGCTGATCGAGCAGCGCCTCGTCACCCGCGATTTCTGGCAGGACTGGCTGATCGCCAGCGGCGCGATCGTTTTTTGCACCGCAATCGGCCGCTGGATCGCGGTTCCCATCGGCGCGCACGTCGATACTGTGCTATTGGCACAGACCATGATCTCCGTGATGCTGTTCCCCCTGTCGGCCCGTCTGGTCGCCTGGATCGATCGCAAGCGAGGGCCGACCGCGTGAAGCGTTCCTCCCGGATCGTCACCGAAGCGATGCAGGCATACAGCTTCTCGCGCCGGGCGTGGCTGCTCGGCACCGCGCAGGGCGCCGTCGGCGTCATGCTCGCCGGCCGCATGGGCTATCTCGCGATCGCCCAGAACGAGAAGTACAATCTTCTTGCCGAAAGCAACCGCGTCAATCTGACGATGATCCCGCCGCGGCGCGGCTGGATCGTCGATCGTCATGGCGCCGCCATCGCCGACAATCGCACCGATTTCCGTGTCGATATCATCCCCGATCGGCTGGAGGGCGGCGATGCGGGTCGCGACCGCGTGCTCGCGCGGCTCGCCACGCTGCTCGACCTGCCGCCCGACGAGGTCGAGCGGATTCGCATCGACCTGAAGGGGGCGGCGGGCTTCCAGCCGGTGCAGGTGGCAGAAAACATCAGCTGGGATCGCTTCGCCGCAATCAGCCTGCGCCAGCCCGAACTGCCCGGCGTCGCACCCACGCGCGGCTTCGCGCGCAACTATCCCGCGGGCGCCGCAGTCGCACACCTGACCGGCTACGTCGGTGCGCCGACCGCCGAGCAATACCGCGCGACACGCGACCCTCTGCTCGTCACGCCGGGGTTCAAGCTTGGTAAGGACGGGCTGGAGAAAACGCTGGAGCCGCTGCTGCGCGGCAAGGCGGGTGCGAAGCGCGTCGAGGTTACCGCGCGCGGCAAGCTGGTGCAGGAACTTGCCACGCGCAAGGACGAGCCGGGTCGCACCGTCCGCCTGACGATCGACGCGGGGTTGCAGGAATATGCCGCGCGGCGGCTGGGCACCAATTCGGGCTCATGCGTCGTGTTCGACTGCTTGACGGGCGAGATGCTGGCGATGGTGTCGATGCCCGCCTACGATCCCAACAGCTTCTCCGAAGGGATCAGCCACCTTGAATGGGACATGCTGTCGAAAGACGATCACGTCCCGTTGATGAACAAGGTGACGCAGGGGCTTTATCCGCCGGGGTCGACCGTCAAGCCGATGAACGGACTCGCGCTGATGGCGGCGGGGGTGAACCCCAACGAGCGCGTGTTCTGCTCGGGTGCGATGCGGCTCGGCACCAGCGTGTTCCACTGCCACAAGCGCGGCGGCCATGGTCCGCTCGATCTCAAGAACGCGATCATGCAGAGCTGCGACATCTATTTCTACGAAATGGTGCGCCGCGTCGGCTACGATAAGATCGCACCGGTCGCGCGCGCGCTTGGGCTGGGGCAGAAGTTCGACCTGCCCTTCGCCACGCAGCGCTACGGCACCGTGCCCGACAGCGCGTGGAAACAGCACAAGTACAACAAAGCCTGGACCGCGGCCGATTCGGTCAATGCCTCGATCGGGCAAGGCTACGTGCTCGCCAATCCGCTACAACTTGCGGTGATGGCGGCGCGGATGGCATCGGGCAAAGCGCTGGTGCCGACGATCCTGCGCGATCCCTTCAAGCCCGCGGCACAGCCGCTCGCGATCGATCCCGATCATTTCCGCATCATCCGCGAGGCGATGAACGGCGTGGTTAATCTCGGTGGCACGGGCGGCGCGGCGCGGATGCAGGTGCCGGGCGTCGGGCTGGCCGCGAAGACCGGCACCGCGCAGGTCAGGCGCATCACAATGGCCGAGCGTCGCTCGGGCGTGCTGAAGAACGGACAGTTGCCGTTCAAGCTGCGCGACCACGCGCTGCTCGTCTGCTTCGCGCCCTATGACAACCCGCGTTATGCCGCCGCCGTGGTGCTCGAGCATAACGGTCACACGGTGCGTAATCTGGACGCGCCGCTGATCGGCCGCGACATCATGACCTATATGTTCGATCGCGAGCGCGCGATGAAGTCGCTCGCCGAGGTGGAGCCGAGCTGGGGCGGCGACATCCGCACGCGCATGGCAGCGCAGGAAAACGCCTATCGCGCCGCGCACACCACCCCGCCCGCGCAGGCCGCCGCAACCGAAACCGACGCACCCGCCCCGACCGAGGCGCGCGCGGTAGAGGCTGCGACCGACATTCAGAACGAGAGCCAGGCCGCGGTCGAGCGTGATATCGCAAACGGCGCCGGCCCCGCGCAGACCGGCTCGCCCGAACCAGACGTCGACGCCTCGCGTTTCGATCCGCCGGCGGTGACACCGACCGCGGTGCAGCCGCCGCGATGAGATCGATCATCCCCTCCCCGCTCGCCATCCTGCCGTGGCGAACGCTGCTGCTCGTGCTGGCGATCGGCTGCTTCGGATTGGTCGTACTTTATTCCGCCGCGAACGGTAGCCTGCGCCCTTGGGCGTTGCCGCAGGGCGTTCGCTTCTTCGTCTTTCTGGGCGGAGCGCTGGTGCTGTCGCGCGTCCCGCTGTCGTGGTGGCGCAACCTCGCCTTCCCCGCTTACGGTGCGCTGGTGGTCGCGCTGCTGCTGGTCGAGTTGCTCGGCGCGGTACGCGGAGGCAGTCAGCGCTGGCTCGACCTCGGCTTCATTCGCCTGCAACCGTCCGAGCTGATGAAGATCGGCATCGTCCTTGCCGCTGCGCGTTTCTACGAGATGCTGCCCGCCGCGGAGACGCGCAAGTTCGTCGCGATTTGGCCGGTCGCGGTGCTGATCGGCGTGCCCGCCGCCTTGGTCATGCTGCAACCCGACCTCGGCACCGCGCTTATGATCTGCGCGGGCGGGGTGACGGTCATGTTCCTAGCGGGCGTTCCGCTGCGGCTATTCGTTGGCGGTGCCGCCGCGCTTGCGGTTGCGGCCCCGCTCGCTTTCATGTTCCTGTTGCACGATTATCAGCGCAACCGCGTGCTGATCTTCATGGACCCGGAAAGCGACCCGCTCGGCACTGGTTATCACATCAGCCAGTCGAAGATCGCGATCGGATCGGGCGGCATCTTCGGCAAGGGGTTCCTGAACGGCACACAGAGCCACCTCGACTATCTGCCTGAGGGGCACACCGACTTCGTCTTCGCGACAATGGCGGAGGAATGGGGCCTGATCGGCGGCGTCTTCATCATCGCCGCGTTCCTGCTGGTGATCCGCTGGGGCATCAACGTCGGCGTTCGCGCGGAGAGCCGGTTTGCCAAGCTGATCGCGGCGGGTCTGTCGACCACGATCTTCTTCTACGTGGCGATCAACCTGATGATGGTGATGGGGCTTGCCCCAGTCGTCGGCATTCCCCTGCCGCTGGTCAGCTTCGGTGGCTCCGCGCAGATGACGGTGCTGATCTCGCTCGGCATCCTGATGGGCATCGATCGTTACAACCGCCGCACGACCAGCTGGTAAGCTACGCGCAAGAAAATTAGCCGATCTAGCAAAAAGGGGGTTTGCAGATCCAAACAGTCGATGTAGAGGCGCGCTTCCCGATCGGAAGCGACATACCAAGCCGCTTCATCCAACCGGTTCTGGACGCATAGCTCAGTTGGTAGAGCAGCTGACTCTTAATCAGCGGGTCCTTGGTTCGAGCCCAAGTGCGTCCACCACCCTTCTTCGGGTTTAATACAAATCATCGATAACGGCATGACCGGCAGCGTGTCTAAACGCTGCCGGTCGCGCCGGGTCAGTCGCGGATCGCGGAACCGGCGTTCTGCAACGCCGCACCAGTGCGGTCGGCGGCGCGGTCGCCGGCACGGTCGATCTTCTCGCCCGCGCGGCCTGCGGCCGCATCGGCCTCGCGTGCGGCTTCCTTTGTTTCAGCGGCAGCACGGTCGCCCGCGCGGTCGATCTTCTCACCGGCGCGATCGGCAGCGGCCGCGACGTCGTCGGCGGCACGATCGGTCGCCGCAGCGGCGCGGGAGCCAAGGTTCTTGGCATCGTCGCCGATCGCATCCGCGGCCTGCGAGGTCTGTTCCTGGGCACGCTCGCTGCATGCCGCCAGCGGCATGGCCGCGATCGCCATCGCCAGACCGAAATGAACCTTCTTCATACATCCTCCCGAAACACGACGCGCGAGCGCGCCCGACAAGGTACCGCAAGACACTCACGTCTTCCGGCAGCGGCATCGTCAACCCGGCAGCGTCGGTAAACGTTCCGTTGCAGCAACGAGGCAGGCGTAACGCGATCGCGCACGTTCGATCATGACGTGGTCACAATAGTGTGGCACGGGCGCCAGCATGCGATATCTCCGCCCCGCCCGCGCGCTCGTTCCGACCATGACCCTTGCACTCTCGGCGCTGCTCGCGCTTCCCAGCCCCGCGCTTGCCTGGGGCAAGACAGGACACCGCGTCGTCGGCGCGATCGCCGATCCGTTGCTGACGCCGGCAGCGCGCGCGGGCGTGCGCAATATCCTGGGTGTGGAGACGATGGCGGAGGCCTCGAACTGGCCCGATTTCATGCGCTCGGCACCAGACGAGTACTGGCAGCACTCGACACCGTGGCATTACGTGACGGTTCCGCCCGGCAAGACCTACGCGCAAGTGACGCCGCCGCCGGAGGGTGACGCGGTGACCGCACTGCGTGGCTTCACGGCGTCGGTGAAGGACACGAGCAAGCCGCTGGCCGAGCGTCAGGCCGCGCTGCGCTTCATCATTCACATCATCGGCGATCTGCACCAGCCGCTCCACGCCGGAAAGGGCGACGACAAGGGCGGCAACGAGGTCGCGGTCACCTTTTTCGGCAAGCCGACCAACCTGCACTCGGTCTGGGATTCGGGACTGATCGACGACGAGCAACTGTCGTACAGCGAATTGGCCGCGTGGCTCGGCGCGCGGATCACGCCCACGGATCGCCGCGCCTGGGCAAGCACCGATCCGACCGTCTGGATCGCGGAAAGCACGGCGTTGCGCGACCAGATCTACCCGCGCGATCCGGCGCTGTCCTACACCTACATCTACCAGAACAAGGCGCGCGTTGAGCAGCGGCTAGAGATGGGTGGTGTCCGCCTGGCCGATTATCTGAACGCGCTGTTCGCGGCGCCGCGCAAGCGCCGCTGACACGAAAAAGGGCGGCACGTCACCGACGCGCCGCCCTTTGTCACTCAGGCAAGATCAGGCGAGCGCGTCCGCCACGACCTTGTTGACGATCTTGCCGCCACGCACGTTCAGGCCCTCCATCAGCCCCGGGTTCTCCTCGCACGCCGCATAGCCCTTGTCGGCGAGCGCGAGGCCGTACGGCAGCGTGGCGTTGTTGAGCGCGTGGCTGGAGGTCAGCGGCACCGCGCCGGGCATGTTGGCGACGCAGTAATGGATCACGCCGTCGACCTCGTAGGTCGGCGCGGCGTGCGTGGTTGCGTGGCTGGTCTCGAAGCAGCCACCCTGATCGATCGCGACGTCGACCAGCACCGCCCGAGGCTTCATGTGGGCGAGCATCGGACGCGTGACGAGCTTCGGTGCGGACGCGCCTGGGATCAGCACCGCGCCGATCACCGCGTCAGCCTCGGCAATCTCCTGCTCGATCGATTCCAGCGTCGACACGCGGGTGCGGACGCGACCGCCGAACAGCTCGTCGAGTTCGCGCAGACGCGGGATCGAGCGGTCGATGATCGTCACTTCGGCACCGAGACCGACTGCCATGCGCGCCGCATGGGTACCGACGACGCCGCCGCCCAGCACAACCACGCGACCCGGCTGCACACCCGGCACGCCGCCCAGCAGCACACCACGACCTCCGTTCGGTGCCTTGAGCGCGTGACCCGCCGCCTCGATCGACAACCGACCCGCGACCTCGCTCATGGGTGCCAACAGCGGCAACTGCCCACGCGCGTCGGTGACGGTCTCGTACGCGACCGCGGTCACGCCCGACGCCATCAAACCCTTAGCCTGCTCGGGGTCGGGCGCGAGGTGAAGGTAGGTGAACAAGATCTGGTCGTCGCGCAGCTGCACCCACTCGCTCGGCTGCGGCTCCTTGACCTTTACGATCATCTGCGCGCGGGCGAACACTTCCTCGGCCGTGTCAACGATCTCGGCACCGGCGGCGCGATAGACGTCGTCCGACGCGGCGATACCCAGACCGGCTCCTGCCTGCACCAGGACTTCGTGACCGTGCGCGACATATTCGCGCACCGCGCCAGGCGTCAGACCGACGCGATATTCGTGATTCTTGATTTCCTTCGGTACACCGACGCGCATCGTAACTCTCCTCTAGTTTGCCGCCTTTTACTGCGGCGGGCGCGCCTTTTCCCGGCAAAGCTGGTCAACTACTTGCGGTTTGGCGCGACTTTCCTGCATCATGGAACGCGATGACGCAGCAATCCGAAGTTCCTGACCGCATCGACCGCCGTCTGCTCGGTGCCTTGGTCGAAAACGCACGCGCGACCGCATTCGCGCTTGCCGAACGACTGGGTCGCAGCGCGACCGCGATCGCCCGGCGGCAACGTGCGCTGGAGGAGTCGGGCGTGATCGCGGGCTATGCCGCACGCCTCGATCTTGGTCGCCTTGGACTCGGCACCACCGTGCACATCAAGATGACGCTGGAAAGCCAGCGCAAGGACGTGCTCGAGGCGTTCGAGCACGCGATCGCGGTCAGCCCCTCGGTCGTGCGCTGTGACCTGATGTCGGGATCGTACGACTATCTCGTCACCGTGCAGGCGCGCGACCTGGCGCATTTCGCCGAAGTCCACCGAGAGGAACTATCGCGTCTGCCCGGCGTCACCAGCATGGAATCGGGATTCGTGCTCCGCGAGGTTGTGGGAACACGACTGCCGCTCCACCTGCTCGATTGAGGCCGGTTGGAACCCAAGCGCACGCATGATAGCTTCATCTGCATGACCGAGCAGGTGCCGATCACCAACGTGCCGACACGCGTCAAGCTGCGGGTCGAGGATTACCTGTCGCTCGATCGCGACGGCGCGTTCGATGGCTACGGCAAGATGGAGAGGATCGACGGTGAGGTCACCTACATGAACGCCAAGCATCGACCACACGCACGCATCAAGTCGCGTCTTCACACGGCGTTATCTGTTCCGCTTCAAGACAGATCAGATCGGTTTGAAGCGTAGGTCGAAGGCTCGATCTCTGTGCCCCAGTACAACGTGTCCGAGCCCGACATCACGTTGACCAGTGAGCCTGATGGCACGAGGCTCATTCCATTGCACTCGGTGCGCCCCATCATCGAAGTCGCCGACACTACCTTGCGATCTGACATAACCTGCAAGTCAGCAATCTACGCTCAGCACAGCATACCCGAATATTGGGTCGTCGACGTGAATGGCGGATAGATCCACCAACTATGGCTAACCGACGTCTCCGGATTTCGGGAACGACGCGTTTGTCGCTTCGGGGATCCGATCACCGCTGCCACCATTGCCGACCTGACGGTCACGACCGACCACCTCTAAGCATCAGCGACCTCGCAAATAGTTGAACGCCTTTTGCTGCTCCGCCGTGACGAAGCACTCGGCTTCGCCGCCCTCCCACGCGCCGCGATAACCACGCCGCTGAGCAAGCGTCGTCCACCATCCCTGCCCCGGCAGCCGATCGCCCTCACGCACCACCAGCACGGCGAGCGCCGGCTCGCCTGCACCCTCGCCCGCCAGATCAATCGCCTCGAGCGTCTTGCACAGAGCACGCATCTTCGGCCGGGTGAAGCGGTGACCGAGCGCGCGCAGCAACTCGGAATAACTCACCGCCCGCCCCTCGCGCGCCGCCGCGACCAGCAGGCCTCGCACCAGCGCCACGTCGGCGATCGTGCCCGGTCCCTCGACCGGCACGATACCCTCCACCTCCAGCCAGCGCGATAGATCGTCGCCGGTCCCGGAGGCGCCGCGCATCAGCGCGTCAGCTTCTTGTACGCCAGCCGCGTCGGACGGTCGGCGGCATCGCCCAGGCGCCGACGCTTGTCTTCCTCGTAGCTCTCGTAATTGCCCTCGAACCATTCGACATGGCTGTCGCCCTCGAATGCGAGGATGTGAGTGCAGAGGCGATCGAGGAAGAAGCGATCGTGGCTGATGACCACGGCGCAGCCGGCGAACGTCTCCAGTGCTTCCTCAAGCGCACGCAGCGTCTCGACGTCGAGGTCGTTGGTCGGCTCATCGAGCAGCAGAACGTTGCCGCCCTCCTTCAGCATCTTGGCCATGTGAACGCGGTTGCGCTCACCGCCTGACAGCTGGCCGACCTTCTTCTGCTGGTCGGGCCCGCGAAAGTTGAACGCGCCGACGTAGGCGCGCGTGCCCAACTCCTGCTTGCCGAAGCGGAACACCTCCAGCTCGTCGGAAATTTCCTGCCACACGTTCTTGTTCGGATCGAGGTGGTCGCGGCTCTGGTCGACGTAGCCGAGCTTGACCGTCGAGCCGACCTCGATCGTGCCGCCGTCGGGCTGCTCCTGCCCAGTGATGAGCTTGAACAACGTCGACTTGCCCGCGCCGTTGGGGCCGATCACGCCGACGATGCCGCCAGGCGGCAGCGTGAAGTCGAGCCCGTCGAACAGCAGCTTATCGCCGTACGATTTGGTCAGCCCCTTGGCCTCGATCACCTTCCCGCCCAGACGCTCGGGCAGCTGGATCAGAATCTGCGCCTTGCCCGCGACGCGGTTCTCCTGCTTCTCCATCAACTCGTCAAACGCCCGGATGCGCGCCTTGGACTTGGTCTGGCGGGCCTTGGGGGTCTGGCGCATCCAGGCGAGCTCGTCGGCGATCGCGCGCTGGCGTCCCGCCTCCTCGCGCTCCTCCTGCTCCAGCCGCTTGGCCTTCTTCTCCAAGTACCCTGAGTAATTCGACTCGTAGGTGTAGTAACGCCCGCGATCGAGCTCGAGCACCCAGTTGACGACGTTGTCGAGGAAGTAACGATCGTGGGTGACGAGGATGACGTTGCCGGTATATTCCTTCAGAAAATTCTCCAGCCACGACACGCTCTCGGCGTCGAGGTGGTTGGTCGGCTCGTCGAGCAGCAGAATGTCGGGCTTTTCGAGCAGCAGCCGGCACAAAGCCACGCGGCGCTTCTCACCACCCGACAAATTGGTGACAGGTGCGTCGGACGGCGGGCAGCGCAGCGCCTCCATCGCCTGTTCGAGCTGGCTGTCGAGGCTCCAGCCGTCAGCGGCGTCGATCTTCGCCTGAAGATCGCCCATCTCCTCCATCAAGGCGTCGAAATCGGTGTCGTCCTTGGGGTCACCCATCTCGGCCGAGATCGCGTTGAACCGCTCCACCATGTCCGCAACCGGCCCGGCGCCAAGCCGCACGTTCTCGATCACCGTCTTGCTGTCGTCGAGCTTTGGTTCCTGCGGCAGGTAGCCGACGCGCACGCCTTCAGCGGCCCAGGCCTCGCCAACGAAATCGGTATCGATCCCGCCCATGATCTTCATCAGCGTCGACTTGCCGGCGCCGTTCGGACCGATGATCGCGATCTTCGCGCCGGGGATGAACTGCAGGTGGATGTTGTTAAGCACGGGCTTGTTCGCGCCCGGGAAGGTCTTGGTCAGACCCTTCATGACATAGGTATATTGGACGGCCATGGGTCGCCTTCTCGCGTGATGATGCTGCGTGGAAATTCGTTCCGCTCGCATGTAAGCCCCATGCGCGGCGTTGGCAAACCGGCAGGCGCCGGTTACGCCTCTCGTCCATGAAGCGCATCCTGCTTGCGGCCAGTGCCGCTGCCGCCCTGTCCGTCCCCGCAGCGGCACAAACCCCGCTGTCGCCGAGCCCGGCGGGCCAGCCTGCGATCTCGCGCCCGGCACCGACGCCGCCCGCGCCGGTCCACCCGCGGGTGGCAGCGTTGCGCGACGCCGCGCTGAAGGACGAGGTCGCCTATGACATCGTCGAGGGATTGACGACCGAGGTCGGCCAACGGCTCGCCGGCACCGAGGCAGAGGCGCGGGCGCGGACCTGGGGAGTCGCCAAGCTCAAGGCGCTCGGCTTCAAGAACGTGCGGATCGAGACCTATCAGATGCCCGTATGGGTCCGCGGCGCGGAAGAAGCCGAGATCGTCTCGCCATTCCCGCAGAAGCTGAAACTCGCCGCGCTCGGCAACTCGGGCTCGACCGGCGCGCAGGGACTGACCGCCGACCTGGTCGTGTTCCCGAGCATGACCGAGTTTGCCAACGCACCCGCAGCCGCAGTGCGCGGCAAGATCGTCTACATCGGCAATTCGATGGAGCCGACGCAGGATGGATCGAGCTACGGCGCGAACGGCGCCGCACGCTTCACCGGCCCGGCGATGGCGGCGGCAAAAGGCGCGGCGGCGATCGTGATCCGCTCGATCGGCACCGACACGCACCGGCTACCGCACACCGGCGTGACGAACTTCCCCACCGGCACCGC